>NZ_JAYFEQ010000348.1:0-17529 GCF_055795085.1 Phormidium sp. CCY1219
GAAGTAGAAGTGCTGGATAATCCTGCCACGGTGTCGGGAGACCCCCTGCTACCGGGATTTATCCTGCAGTTAGAGGCGATTTGGTAGGCAATTGCGAGTTGATGAGAAGCGGTGCAGATGACTTTTCGGGGCGGGTTTTCGGTCAAGTTTCGCCGCGCTTATTTCAACATACCGTTTTTCAAAAAACTTATCGAAAAATGGGATAATTTATTCCTAAAGAAAGAGGAATTAGACTGTCATTAGCCTTAAACTGATGAGAGATGTAGAGGGTTGTGTTAAATTTTACGATGCAAAAGAACAAAGAACTGTTGCGAGTGATTCTGGCGATCGCGATCGCGGTGGTTGGGGTGTTGCACTTTGCCCATCCCACCCCCTTTGTCAAAATCGTGCCCAGTATTCTGCCCCACCCACTGGCACTGGTTTATATTAGCGGATTCTTTGAAATTCTCGGTGGGATTGGATTATTAGTTCCCCCAGTTGCGCCAGCAGCAGCGTGGGGGTTAATTGCCCTATTTATTGCCGTATTTCCGGCGAATATTAACATGGCGGTGAATCACATTCAGATTGCCGGGGTGCCAGATTCGCCGATATTTCAAGCCATTAGACTTCCCTTTCAGGCGGTGTTAATTGCTTGGGCGTATTGGTACACCTTACCGAGCGATCGCGAAATTCAAGCCTCCATTATTCCCAAGCACATTCTCGCCAAATTCGGCTGGTAATTCAAGAATTCTCTGCCGCAATATTAGCAGAATCCGAGGGCATTTCCTCTCCTTCTGGCTCCACAATGTCGAGATGTTGTTCTAAGATTTGCAAATTGCGAATGTTCGACTTGTAAAAGGCATCAAAGATGTCGCCGAATAGAGGAATTGTGCCGATCGCCGCTTCTAAAGCGATATTGTAAATCATTTTGCCCAGGGCTTCGCGCGGGAGGGAGAAGCGCGCCGCCAAAAACAGAATATAAGTGGAAAAAGCGGTGGCAATTAAATCGCCCAAACCGGGAACCAGACCGATAATCGGGTCTAAACCAATGCGAAACGGCGTGCCTGGGATGCGAAAGGCGGTATCCATCAGGCGGCTGAGTTTCCGAATGCGGGTGAGGGTTTGTAAGCGTTGTGCAGTATTCATAATCATCTATTATAGCAAAAAAACCCGACGGGCGTTTTATCGATAAACGAGAGAGAATTCTCAAAATCGTTCTCGAGCGCGTTGCAGGTAAATTTGTGCCACGCTATCTTGTGGATTAATTCGCAGACAATCGGTTAATCGTTGCGCGGCGGCTTGGAAAGACTGTTGATTGTAAAGCATCAAGGCTTCCTCAAATAAATCGGCAGTAGCCAGTTTGCCTTCTCGAACTGGCGAATCATCGGCATCAAACACTTCATAGACGGTAATAAATTCTGATTTTCCCTTCACTTTTACCGTGTCTATGGTGCGGATATGATAGTCGGCGGGATTTTGCAAGCGGGATAAAGTTTGGTGAGTAATTAACAAGCAAACCCCATAGTTTTTGGTCAAACTTTCCACCCGAGAGGCTAAATTTACCGCATCGCTAATCACGGTACTATCCATGCGGTATGAACCGCCAACAGTTCCCAGCATCAGGGAGCCGGTGTTGATGCCGATGCCATTTTGAATCGGACTGTAACCGGAATTCATGCGGTGTTGATTGTATTCAACCAGTCGGTTTAGCATAGAAATTGCGGCTTTGACGGCATCATCGGCACTGCCTCCAAATAGCGCCATAATGGCATCGCCAATATATTTATCGATAAATCCGTTATTTTCGATAATTGCTGGTTCCATGCGGGAAAGATAGCTATTGATAAACCGGAAATTCTCTTCCGGGGTCATGCGTTCGGAGAGGGTGGTAAAATTGCGGATGTCGGAGAATAAAATCGACATTTCTTGTTCCACAGCGTCGCCGAGTTTAACCTCGGCAATGCTTTCGTAGCCCAGGAAGGAGAGAAATTCATTCGGGACGAATCGGCTGGCGTTATCGGTTAATTTTAATTCGTTTTCTAAGGCAATTTCTAAATCGCAGTTTAGCTTAAAAAGTTCTTCGATAAACTGTTGGCGTTCGGTTTCGGATTTTTTGCGATCGCTGATATCTTGAAAAGCCACGATCGCATAGGCGATTTGGCCGCTTTCATCATAAATTGGTCTTCCCCACACTTCAATCGGAACCACCCGCGCTTCTTGGTGAACTTCCATATCATCAACGGTCATAGTTTTGCCGTTCAATGCCTGCAATAAGGGGTCGCGTTCTTTCGGATAAAGTTCTTGCCCGCCGGCGAGATAGGTTTGATACACTTCGCGCAAGCGATCGCCCCGGGCATCGCTGACGGTTCCTTTCCCGAGTAACTCTTTAGCTTTTTGATTGATGTAGCAGGGTTTGCCGGTGGTATCCACCACAAACACCCCCACAGGCATGGCTTCTAAAAACTGCATTAACCGATTTTCATTGGCATGGAGTTGGGCAATCAGAGCAGATTGTTGCCGATTCAACTCTTCCAACTCCCGATTCATTTGCTGCAACTTTTCATTTTTCTCCGCCAACTTTTTATCTTGCAAATAGCTATAAATCGCTTCAGAAACCGTTAATTTTAAATCTTCGGCTTGCCAAGGTTTGGTAAGATACCGATAAAGTTTGGCATAATTTATAGCATTGCCCACCGCCTCAATCGTCGCCTGACCCGTCAGCATCACCTTGAGGGTTTTTGGCGACAGCAGATGCACCCGCCGTAAGAGTTCATCTCCCTTCATATCCGGCATCAAGTAGTCAGAAATAATCAGGGGGATTTCATATCCATCCTCGAGTAATTCTTCGAGTAACTCTAAGGCATCCTCACCGCCTTCAGCCAATTCGATGAGATATTTTTTGCCCAGGGCCGCTTTTAATTCGGCTTTTAGGCTGGTGAGGACGGTTTTTTCATCATCGACACAGATAATTACCTGTTTGGTCACGGTTGGTTGGTAGTGGTTGGTTTGCGGTTAGTTCAGAACCGGAAATCCATCGGGCAGAGGGAAATCAGTCCCGAGAATCGCCGATGAGAAACGGGCGGATGGCGATTTTTCTCCCCATAAGTCAAGCCATCGGGGCAGAAGACCCACCCCGATCGCCGATTTTCTTCATTTTATTCTACGCAGTTTTACCCCGGTTGTGACAAACCGGATTTAATCGCCGCCACTAACTCCGCTTCAGACCAGGGTTTGAACAGACAGCAATGCAGGTTTGCCTCCCGTTGTGCCCGGGCGATCGCGCTTTCATCCGCTTGCCCGGTAAGCAGGATTTTCACGATGTTGGGAAATTTCTGGTGGACGCGAACCAGAAACTCATCTCCTTTCATCCCTGGCATCAACCAATCCGAAACAATCAAAATAATGCTCAGTTCATCCTCGTTTAGTTCGTCAATTACCTCTAACGCATCGTCCGGATCTTCGGCAACTTCGTAAAAATAAGCATCTCCAAAAGCACTTTTCAGTTGGGTTTTCAGACTCTGCAAAACAAGTTTTTCATCATCCACACATAAAATCACTGGCTTAGACATTGGCCAACTCCTCAAGCTGTTTTTATCGGAATCGACAGGGTAAATGTGGTTTGCCCTGGTTGACTTTCTACGTTAATTTTACCCGAATGCTTTTCCACAATTTTTTTCACGATATCCAAACCCAAGCCGCTGCCCTCTCCGGCGGGTTTGGTGGTAAAAAATGGATTGAATATTTTCGGCAACACCGCTTCGGGAATCCCTTTCCCGCTATCGGTAATGCTCACTTGAATGTCCGCATCTTGCTGACTGACGTCAATGGTTAAGGTGCCGCGATAGTCCATCGCTTGCAGGGCATTATGCACCAGATTCGTCCAGACCTGATTCAGTTCGTCGGGATAACACAACATCGGCGGAATTTCTGCATAGTTGCGAATCAATTCGACGTTATGTTTTAATTGATTTTGATAAAGCGTTAACACGGTTTCGATCCCTTCGATCGGATTGGAGTAGGTCATTTCTCCTGAATAATCGTAGCGGGCATAGGTTTTTAAAGCAAACACCACTTTCGAGGCTCTTTCTGTGGCGGTGTTGATGGTGTCGGTTCCGCGTTGCAATCCGGATAATTTATATGCAATGTCTAATAAATGAGCGCTATCGGGTCTTTTTAATAAGGGTAAAAATTCCTCGATGTTCTCATAAATCGTCATATCCACCAAGGTATCGGCTAACACATCGGCATCTTCTATATCGTGGGATTCCAGTTCTCGAATTAAAGCGCGTTTTGCTTTTCTTTCTTCTTTAGCGGTAATGGTGGGTTTTTCCTCCATTGAGGTTTGCAGTAATTTTAAAAAATCCTGCCCTTCCTCTGGGGAAAGAGATTGAAAAAGTGCGGGTAATTGTTCCAGGGTTTGATGCAAAAATTTTGCCATATTGCCCGCCGTGGAACGAATGGCACCGAGGGGGGTATTGATTTCATGGGCAATTCCTGCTACTAACTGCCCTAATGCTGCCATTTTTTCCGATTCAATCAGTTCTTTTTGGGTGGTTTGCAGTTGTTGCAAGGTGTTTTTTAATTCTTCATTTTTTGCTTGCAGGCTTTTTTGCAGCAAGCGGTTTTCCAGGTGGGTTTGCACGCGGGCGAGCACTTCTTCCACTTGAAAGGGTTTGGTGATGTAGTCGATTCCCCCAACGCTAAAGGCTTTTACTTTATCTAGGGTATCGCTTAATGCGCTGATAAAAATAACGGGAATATCCCGGGTGGTAGGGTCTGATTTGAGCTTTTCGCAAACTTCATAGCCATCCATCTGGGGCATATTGATGTCTAGCAGCACTAAGTCGGGGGGGGAAAGTTGCACCGCCGAAAGGGCCAATTTGCCATTGGGCGTGGGGCGGACTTTATAGCCGCGATCGCTTAAAATTCCCACTAACAATCGCAGGTTGGCTGGCGTATCGTCTACCACGAGAATATCGGCTTTATAGGTGGTTTTTTGGGCTGAATCCATAATTTTTGCAGGGTAGGTTCCAGGGGTTTGCTAGAGTATAGATGTCGGTTTGCGCGAGGATAGAGGCGGGTTTATCCACCGGGATTTCCGGGGAACAACCGTGGGACAAACCCGCGCAGACAGAGAACTGATGAGGTGAATTATAACCGAGATGAGCTAGATTGTTCCTCGGGTTCGGGAATTAAATTTAACAGGCGATCGTATTCAAAATTATCCAGGCATTCGGCGATCGCCTGGGCGAGGGGCGCATTCTCGGCGCGAATGCCTTCGATTAATTGGTCAATGAGCTGCAAGTCTCCTTGTAAAATTGCTTGTTTCAAGTTAACGATCGCCTCCACGGGAAGGGTGGCGATCGCCTCTGCAGTCAGTTCCTCCCCGCCTGCATTTGTCGCCCCATCTCCGCTGGCGTCATCGTCATAAATATACCGCACGCCAATATGTTTGTTCATCGCTGCAAATATATCCGCTTCTCGGAAGGGTTTTCGCATAAAATCATCGCAGCCCGCCGATAAAATTACGGCCCGTTCTTCTTCCAGAACGCTAGCAGTTAAAGCAATAATTGCCGTGGCTTGACCTTTGGTGGTGGATTTAATATATTCTGTGGCTTGATACCCATCCATCACGGGCATTCGCATATCCATCCAAATCAAATCCGGTTCCCAATCTTCCCAAACCGCGATCGCTTCATTTCCATTACTCGCTTCGCGCACTTCAAATCCCAACGGTGTCAATAATTTCACCAACAATTGACGGTTAAGCGCTTTATCATCCACTACCAAAATTCGATAGCGCGGTTGATTCGGTTCCAAGGCGATCGCATGGCGAGTGGGTTGACTCCCGCTTTCTACTTCTTTCCCCTCGACCATCTGCACTTTAATGTCAAACTCAAATGTAGTACCGGAACCCACCTCGGAACTCACAGTCATATCGCCGCCCATTAACTTAACAAATTTCCGACTAATTGTCAATCCCAATCCAGTGCCTTCGTGAGCTTGTTTTCCGGTTTCGGTTTGCACAAAAGCTTGAAATAAGTTTTTTAAATCCTCCGGAGAAATTCCCGGCCCAGTATCTTCAATTGCAAAGTGCAGCCATCGCCAAGGCGTGGCTTCTGTTGAGGAGGAATCATTGGGCGCGGCTGTGGGTTGGTTCGGGTTCGAGTCCCCGAGTTCTACGCGCAGGGAAACCCCACCCACTTCAGTAAATTTCAGGGCATTATTGAGTAGATTAATTAAAATCTGGCGCAATTTCACCCGATCCGTGCGAATGAATTGCGGCAGGTTTTCAGCGCGATCGCAGAGCAATTGCAATTTCTTTTCATCTGCTTTCAATCGGAACATCTCCCGCAAATCATCAAGCAGCCGATATAAATCAAAATTGCTTTCATTTAAAGTCGTGCGTCCCGCCTCAATTTTAGATAAATCTAACACATTATTAATCAGGGTCAGTAAATGTTCCCCACTGCGGGTAATAATCCCCACATCTTCTCGGTGTTCCGGCGGTAAGCTCGAACTGCGATTCATCAGTTGAGCGAAGCCGAGAATCGCGTTGAGCGGAGAGCGCAACTCGTGGCTCATATTGGCCAAAAATGCGCTTTTCGCTTGGTTCGCGGCTTCGGCTTTTTCTTTCGCCAGTTCCAACTGTTCGTTAGACTCAGCCAGTTCTGCAGTGCGTTCTCTGACGCGAGTTTCTAACGTTTCAAACGACTCTCGCAGTTGACGCGCCATACTGTTAAAAGACTTCGCCAATTCGCCTAATTCATCGCCTCTTTCTACGGAAAGCGTTTGCTCCCAATTCCCGTTTGCTAGTTGTTTTGCGGCGCTATTTAAACCTAAAATGGGACGCACGATTAAGCGTTGAGTGGACAGCCATACCACGATCCAAGCCAGGACTAGAGTGAGTAAAAACGTGCCGATCGCAATACTTTTTGCTTGCCCTTCGCTTTCTACCACAGAACTGGCATCTAATTCAATGGCGAGGATGCCTTCTAGGCGACCAAATAAATCGGCGATCGGCGCATACCCATATAACACCACCTCCCCGGCTGAATTTTCCTGTAGTTCGGTTTCGATCGCCGGCGTTGTGATGTTCTCCAAACCCGAACGCAGCAAAGGCGTAATATTCGAGAGTGGCTCGCCAATTTCGGTGGTACGTTCTGAATTATAATTCAAGTCGTGTACGAATACAATTTGCCCATTTTCTTCCTGGCGTAAAGTGTATATTCGCTTGATTTTCGGCGAGGCTTCTTTAATATCCGTTAGCCTGGTTTGATTGATATCGTAGTACGGACTTTCTCGGTCTTTGGGAGCCAGAACTAAAGCGTGATAGTCCACATCAATTTGCGGGGCAGAGAGGCTGATAATATCTTGCAATCGCTCGCGAATGGCTTGCCTTTGGGTGCTTCTCAGTTGCAGGTAAAGACTGCCCGATAATGCCCCTGCGGCGATGCTAATTAATACGGAATAAGCCACCGTCAGTTGCACGCTCAAGCCCCAACGGTGCGATCGCGGTTTTGGCGAGTTATTTTGCCGTTGATTCATGTTGCTTTACTCCACAGTTAAGGGGTGAGTCCGAGACTGGCGCGATAGGCGGCTAATTGCGCCTCTCGACCAATTTCGTTGGTTATTTCTTCCCATCCCGTTTCGATTTCTACCATTGCTTCTTCCGTGGTAATCAGACCACCCAGAAAATCTACCAGCACTCTATCGAGTACCACTTGTTGATAGCGTTGGCTTTGAGGGATGCGTAATTCTAACACCATATTGGGATTCTTGAGACTGACTCCGATCGCGCCTAAGTATTTACTCGCAGCTTGCGCGCTCATTCCGGCGTTTTGCCATGCTTTTCGGCTGGTAAATTGCGAGATGCGATACGGATTCATTCCGGTTTCCCCCCGGGTAACGTCGATATTCGATTGAGCCGGTTGACTCATGTAGGAAAGTAAAGCATAACCGGCGGATTTTTTGTCAGTATCCACGCCTGCATTAATGGCTCCAGACCACCCGCCAAATGCTGCATAAGGGGCGTGATTGATGCCTTTAATGGCATAAGGACAAGTGAATTTATCGCAAGCGACTAATTGACCCGTTTCGCGATCGAGTACATTGTCGCTACCGGGTAACATTACCGCCCCCACTTTATCGATAACTCGAGAGCGATCGCGGTCAATTGCGAGAGTGCCAATATCCCCCCAATCAATAGTGAGGGCACAGCGCCCAGAAATAAACAGCGATCGCGTGTCTCCCACATCCCGATATAATTCATCCGGCGGACCGTAATTGCTGGTGTCTCGATAAATTTCCAAGGCTTTAGCAAAGGCTTCATTATTCACTAACGGACTCATGGTTTTGGGGTCGAAAAATGCTCCCTGTTTGGTGCCTTTGCTTTGCACGAATGCACTGGCGATCGACCAAAACATCCAATAAGATTGACTCTCGGGTTTTTTAGAAATACAGGAACCATAATCGGATTCACCGTCATTGTTGAGGTCGCGATTGTGAAATTGTTTCGCGATCGCCAAATACTCTTCCCAAGTTTGCGGCGGATTGAGTCCCGCTGATTCTAACAAATCCGAGCGATAATACACCATCTGAAAATCCCCGTCTAAGGGAATGGTATAAACTTCCCCTTCATAGGTGGCACTAAATTGGCGAAAGAAAGGAGCCACATCATCCCATTGAATGCTCGCATCTTCTACCACGCGATCGCTTAAGTTTTCCAAATATCCCCCTTCGGCATAATCCACTAACCATTGCGGGGCGAAAATCATGGCAGTATATTCATTTTTTCCCTCGGTGAAATCGTCCATAATTTCTCGATAAAGTTTATCGAACGGAATATTGACGATGTTCACCGTAGCTCCAGTTAGCTGCTCGAAATCCGCCGCATGTTTGGCTAAAGGTTCGGCGATGGTAGGGGGAGTGCGCGCCAACACGGTAATCGACACGCCATCAAATCGTTCTGGCTTTTGAGGCTCAGTTTGTACCGCTTCGCTTTCATCAGCAGCAGCGGGATTAGGGGGAGAATTGGCTTGCAGATTTCCACAAGCGGAAGCGGCGAGGGTCAGTCCGATCGCCGCTAATATTCCCGGTATTTTATGATAGCATTTTGACCAATACATAGCCGATACTTACATCAATTTAACTCGTTAACAGGCAGAGCATGGTAACGCTTTACCCGAGGTTATGCTTACCCGTAAAGACGCGATTAATCCCGTCTTTACTCGGCTCAGTAATTGCCACTTTTGCTGATGATAGTTTTATTTGAATACAAAAATTAAGGAAGAGTTCTGGACTTTAGGGCTGCGCCGGAGACGCACTGTCTCCGACGAAGATATCTTGCCCTAAGCTTTTAAGAATTCGGCGACGTTTTCCGCTTTAGGTTGAGCGGCGATCGCCCCGGGTTTCATCACGGTTAATGCACCCACAGCGGTGGCATATTCCACGATGGATTGAGCGGTTTTGGCGTCATCCAAGCAGTTAATGCCTTGTTGGCAAAGTTGATGAAGGATGCCCGCCGTAAAGCTATCCCCAGCGCCAGTGGTATCTTCCACTGTAACATCAAAAGCGGCTCGTTCTCCCGTATTTCCAGCTAACCAATACCAGCAGCCTTTTTCTCCCGCCGTGACTAAAACGCCTTTAATTTTAGAGCCGAGCTCGGTGGCGATCGCGGTGGGGTCGGTGGTGTTAAATAACCATTGTGCTTCCTCGTCAGTGAGTTTGAGAAAATCTACTTTTTTGACGAGTTCGCGGATCGGTTCGAGGGCTTCACCGGGGTTGAGCCAAAACATATCTCGGCGGTTGACATCGAGAAAAATACGGGTATTGTGCTGCTGTGCTAACTCGATGGCTTTGGTGACGGCTTGACGACTCTGGGGATAGGCAAGTTCCAGGGTGCCCACCACCAAATATTCGGCATTTTTGAATAAATCTATCGGCAATTTATCGGCGCTAAGGCGCGTGTCGGCAAATTCCGTGGGCGCGCGATCGCCAAATCCGGCAAAACTGCGATCGCCGGCTTTATCGCGCACTACATACACGATCCGCGTGGGTGCGCTGTCGTCGCGCTGTACCCCGGTGCAATCCACGCCCACTTCGTCTAACAGGTTCACCAAGGTTTCCCCGGGTTCGTCTTTTCCGATACAGCCGATAAATCCCGCCGAGGTGCCCAATTTTACCAACGCACAAGCTACATTTGCCGGTGCGCCCCCGGGATAATCGGTCCATGAGTCCACCTGTTCTAGGGGCAATCCCGGGCGATCGGATAAGCGATCGAACAACATTTCTCCCATGCACAAAACGCGCGGCTCGGTCACGATTTTTCTCCTTATCGATTTCACAACAACGGATTGACTCCACGGTACCCCAGCTCTAGCGCTTTTTGGGGCGCTTTACTTGGCTTGCCGTTTCTGTCTGTAAATCCTTTCTACGAAGGATTTTTGTAAATTTCCGGATGGTATTCTTAGCAGATTAAACAATTTTTCCGCAATTGACAAATCCGCCATTCTTCTCAAATTTTTCCCAAGGGTTTAGCCGCTGCTTTTGATGTCCTCAAAATCGCCAAAATCCCCGAAAATATCTTGACATTTATCATAACTGCTGCTATCCTGTAATTTTTGTAATAATTTTCGGGGGTTGACCTCACCTCAACTTGACTTCCCCTGCGCCTTTGTGCCCCCCAGAGAGGGGGTGGGAAGGTGGGTAAAATTAGACCCTCGAATTCGTCACATTTCTTAACAACCGACCTGGATTTTTTGTCGATTAAAGAATATTTTCTTTCGGGGCGGGTGTCATGGGCGATCGCGACCCAAAACCACAAGCCGAATCCACCTACCCCTCGTGCGAGGCTCCTTTCCCCACCCTCCCTTCGCAAATTGCTAACTTACGAAACTGGGGGAAAAAGCTGACTAAAACCGAAACACGGGACGAAAACGCACGACATAAATCGGGTCATTTTCATCATTATGATTGGGATTAAATGCCGCATAACTCCCGAATGCTAAATTGATGTTATTCGAGAGGGGATAGCGGTATTCTAAGTCTAAAACATACCCCGTGTCCGGGTCTGGTTCTTTGACATTACTGCCGCTGGTTCCTGTCAGTTTAGGCGGCATTCCAAAAGCCGCTAAAAACACACTGCCTTCTTTTCCTAAATCCGGAGCGGCAAGATTAATAGACCAACTCCAGATATCCGCATTGGCAGATTCTCCCGCCTGGGTGTAAGCATGAGAATATCCCACAAATCCGCCCACATTCAAGCGAGAATTGATTCGCCAGTTGCCTTGAATGCCGAAATTATTGGTAGAGTTGGCGCGGTTAAAAAAGGGATCGGCGGCGCTGTTACTTCCAGTAAATCCAGATAAATCGTAGCCATCATTTCCTCCTTGGTAAGAATGAAGATAGCTTAAGGATAAATTAACGGCATTGTTGACCTCTACATTGAGTTGTGCTGCTGCCGCATAAGCCCCATTAAACAATCCCAAATTCGGTAACGGCGTGGCTGCAGTTCCGGGGGTAAAGTATCCGGTATCCAGACCGATCGCGTCGCTGATGCGGATTTTGGCCCCCAATCGCGGTCCGCCGTTGGTGGCATACACGCGATAAATTAAGGGGTTGTAGGTGTTAATCAGGGACAAGGCATCGGCAGCATAAGGCTGAGTGGAGGCAAAGTCGAAGATTTCGACAAAATCCCCGGTGGTGCCGATCTGGGCCATAACGCGATCGCCAATGGGAAAGTTATACAACAACTGATTGAGCAGTACGGCATTGTCGCTGTTTCCATCATAGTTGCGGTTGGCAAACCGGGTGCCAGTGGCGGCAGCTAAACTGGCCATATTTGCCGCTTCAAAGCGGACATTCAACCGATCGCTGCCGGTGAAACTGGTATCGAAGGAGAGACGGGTGCGCTGCGACAATGTGAGGTTTTCGTCTAACGGGCGATCGCTGTCGGCTTTGCGATCGCCAAAGGCACTTTCTAAGGCGATCGCCACTTCTCCCCGGAACATGGTGGTGGTGGAAAACTGCGTTGCTTCCAGTTGTGCGGTTCGCACTTCTAAGGCATCGGTGCGAGACTGGAGGGCGCTGAGTTCGGCAGCAAATTGCTCTTGCAGGCGCGCGATCGCTTCGAGTTCTTCCGGGGGAAGGGTTTCCTCGGCCCCGATCGCCGCTACAATTTGTTCCAAACAGGCATTGAGTCCCGCCGCAAACTCGTACCGGGTTAAGGCGCGGTTCCCCCGAAAGGTGCGATCGGGATAGCCGGAAATACAAGCGTAGCGCTCTACCAACGACTGCAAGGCACTAAATGCCCAGTCGGTGGGTTGCACGTCGGATAGTTCGGAGAGGGGGGTGATTTGACTCAGGTTTCCCCCCGCTTCCCCTTCCAGGTGCCCGGGCAACTGGGCAATTGTGAGATTTGGCGGGAAAAACGCGCGATCGTGCCCCTCTGGCGCTGGAGTTATCGCCCCTAGGGCTGACTCGCTCAACGCCATCCCGGAAATTCCCAGGAGAATCGCCCACAAGGGCGGGGAATTTCTGAAGATAAACCAGAGACGGAAAAGCAGTAAGGTTTCCTGAGAAACCTGACGGGTAATTTTGGCTAGTAAATTGGAATGAAATGTGACTGACATGCAGGCGATCGCAATAAACGACTGGCAGATGCTCCCCGTCTCGCGATGCCCCCCGATCGCACGAAAAATCTGCCATTTTCCCTACCCACCCAGGGGCGGGACAATGGCTGACATTATTTTGACATACTCTATTTTATTTTACCGCCATCGAATTGTAAAGATTTGAGTCAATTTTCCCCTGATTTTGTTAAGCTTTCCTAACAACGCGCCTCCCCAAAGTGACTGGGACGCTGTAGTTTTCTCTCACCTTGGCGCTGGAACCCTCCGCCCTGTAGGTTGGAATGCGATCGCTATCCCGGAAGCGCGATCGCATTTGGGCACCTATTCTTTTTCTTCCCGATAGCCCAATTCTGCCAGCCGAATGCGCGATTGTCGCCATTTGGGCTGAACTTTAACGAACAGTTCCAGATAGACTTTTCCAGCAATTAGTTTTTGCATTTGTTCCCGGGCAGCCGACCCAATTGCTTTGAGCATTTGTCCGCCTTTGCCAATAATAATTCCTTTCTGAGACTTGCGTTCTACATGTATTTTCGCAAATACGCGGGTGATTTCTGGCGCTTCTTCCACTTGTTCGATACTCACCGCCACCGAGTGCGGCACTTCTTCCCGGGTTAAATGCAAAATTTGCTCGCGAATTAGTTCGCCCATGATAAACCGTTCTGGTTGGTCGGTAATTAAATCTGGGGGATAATAATACGGACCGGGTTCTAATCGATCGGCGAGGGTTTTTAAGAGGTTGTCTAGCCCTTCCCCCGTGAGGGCGGATAATTTCGCGATCGGCCAATTGTGCGGTGCAGCCATCTCTCGGTAGCTCTCATCGATGGCTTCGGGACTTTGTGAGTCCGGCGCGTCGGGCGATCGCCGGTCGATTTTATTTAATGCGAGAATTGCTGGCGTGTCGGTTTTGCCCAGCAGGTCGGCGATAAAGCGATCGCCTCTGCCCGCCGGCACCGCACCATCTACCACAAACAATACCACATCCACCGCATTGATGGCATACCGAGCATTTTTCACCAGCACTTCCCCTAATTGGTGGTGCGGTTTGTGGATGCCCGGCGTATCCACAAAAATAAATTGGGCTGATGGCGTGGTGAGAATGCCTCGCAGTCGGTTGCGAGTCGTCTGCGCCACGGGAGAGGTAATGGCAACTTTTTGCCCCACCAATTGGTTCATTAACGTGGACTTGCCCACATTCGGGCGTCCGATAATCCCAATAAATCCGGATTTGAATCCAGCAGGGGCTTCGGGAATCAGCGTGTATTCTGATAAAGTCAGGGGTCTGTCCTCCTAAATACGACTTTCCGATTGGCGATCGACTTGATTTTATTTTAATCTATTCCGGCAAGTCGGCTTAACCAAAACTTTTCCGTTGCTTAACTCGACCTTTAAAAAGCCAGGCAGGATCGTGACTGAAAATCCCGGCAACTAACCCGAAACCCTTATCCCGGTAACGTTTCTTGCTTTTCCTATTTCTCCCCCGCGAGAGTCTGTACTGTCGCCGGTTGGCCAAAT
Organism: Phormidium sp. CCY1219; assembly: GCF_055795085.1. Classification (NCBI taxonomy): domain Bacteria; kingdom Bacillati; phylum Cyanobacteriota; class Cyanophyceae; order Oscillatoriales; family Oscillatoriaceae; genus Phormidium; species Phormidium sp. CCY1219. The sequence goes on from NZ_JAYFEQ010000348.1 coordinate 14,124, forward strand.
TGTTACAAAATTGCAACATTTCGAGACACTTTAAAAAAGCGATGCTAGAATCGAATCGAAACCGAAAAGCATCACCTGGTAATAAGGATATAATGCGATGAATCCCTTTGCAGTTTTAATCGGCCTGCTTCAGGATCGGCACACTTTTTTGGAACACATCAAAAAAGGCATCAAGCTGGATAATAAAATCATCTCATTGCTGATATCTAGTGCCGTATTTTTTGGAATTTATGGGCTGATTATTGGCTCTTCACATAGCTGGATGCAGGCAATTTCGTCGTTTTTTAAATTGCCATCCCTGTACCTGCTGACTCTGCTGATCTGTTTTCCGACTCTCTACATTTTTAGCACTATCTTCGGGTCGAAGCGATCGTTTAAGCAGTATTTGACTTTGCTGATGACTGCTGAAGCGATTATGAGTGCCATTTTGTTTGGCTTTGCCCCAGTGACGCTATTTTTCCTAATCAGCACCCAGAGTTACGAGTTTTTCCTGTTGCTGAATGTGGCCATCTTATCCCTGACTGGATTTCTGGGAATTAAGTTCTTTTATGAAGGGATGCAGATGCTTGCCGAACCGGAAATTCCCGGCCAAAAAACCCGCACCCAACTGTTACAATTTTGGTTGTTGCTGTATGCATTTGTTGGCACGCAGATGGCATGGACCCTCAGACCCTTTTTCGGATCGCCGGGAAGCTTTCAACTGTTTCGAGAGCTAGAGGGTAATTTTTATCTCAACGTCTTGCAACTAATCGGCAAACTCCTGGGCTATCAGTAAGCTAAATCTGAATGACGCCGAAGATGGACTTGTGCGCGCACTTTATTGCTGAATCGATACGGGATGACAGGAGGAGAAACGAGCGATGGACTCAGATCTAGAGCGACTAACGATTAAAGAAAGTGAAGTAGAGGCGATCGGGGGAGTCGATGCCAACAATATTTGGTTTGGCATTGCCTACCGTCCTTCTCTCCTCCAAGAGGGTAAAAAACTGATATCTTTTGTCCTCACCCAGTTTTTTATCTTTTGCCTCATCTTTGCTTTACTCACGCCATTCGGGATTATGATGATTCGCAATTCCGGCTTTTCCGGTTACGATATGAAAGCCACCGCTTACTTTATCAGCGCCACAGGCGGCATTGCCGTAATCTTGATGTTGGGTCTCAATCTTTATCTGTGGAAAAGTACCCAAAAATTCGAGACGTTTTTAAGTTTTCTCGATGAAATCCAAAAATATAATGAAGTGGTGCAGTCGGTGGATGTTATCGATAAAATAGAAGCGGCTGGCAACCTGGGCGTGGGGGTTAGCGATCGCGAAGAAGTCATCGAAGCCCTCCGCGTCACTCGTCAAAGTTTAATCAACAGTTTGAGAACCGAAAGAATCCTGCGGGAAAATAAAGGATTAATCGATAAACGGTACGAATTGTTTGCCAATATTGAAAATAACTTAGCCACTTTGCGTGGATTGGCAATTAGCGACGAAGCCAGCGAATATGGGCGCTTGTTAAATCAAGCTTTAAAAATTGGCTTGAGCGTCGATCGCGAAATTCAACGGTTGCAAAATCGCCCGTTTAATTAACAACCCCCCGAAATCGCTGTTCACGGCACACCTCCCGCGCCAATATACTGCCTCGAAATCCCTGTCATCGGTTTTGTGATAATACTATGCATAAATATAGGGGCGGCAAATCCACCCCTATCTCAAATTTAAACTGGCGCGATCGCTGCAATTACAGGGATTCTGGATCGATTCCCCGCGCCCGGAGTCGTTCCTTCAGCGCGTCTAACTCCAACCGTGCAGATTCAGCCCGTTGGCGCTCTGATTCAGCCCGTTGGCGCTCTGATTCAGCCCGTTGGGCTTCGAGTTTAGCTACCTCCTCTGGTAACAGCACTAAGTTCCCCTCGCGATCGAAAAACCGCCACCAGATAGCTTGTTCCTGTTGCACCGTACCTTCCCAGGTTCCCAACCATAATCCTAGGGACTCGCACCACAACCAACCGCGATCGCTCTTGCTCAGCTCCTCATATCCTTGCCCTCCTAAATGCCATCCCCGCAAGGAATCCGGCGCAAAGGGGTCATATACAAAATAGTCCCGGGTACTAAATACCCGTTCGTAAATCTCCTTTTTCCGCCCCGTATCCTCCCGGACCGTAGAAGGGGACATTAATTCTACGATCGCATCGGGATAGCGTCCCCCTTCTTCCCAAACCACCCAACCCTGACGTTCCTTCGTCCCATCTACATCAAGGGTAACAAAAAAATCAGGTCCTTTAAAATCCCGATTGCAGGCTTGTTCGCTACTAAAATAGACGAACATATTGCCCCCAGTAAAATAGTCTTGCCGTCCCGCAAAAGCTTGATGCACAGAGGCAATGAGCAGATTCATTGCGATGCGATGGCGATTGCTTTCCAAGGGTTCTCCATCATCAAAAATTAAATCCGTTGGCGGCATTGGGGGAGTCCATTCCTCCCCCCCCTTGCATGGCCGTTGACGTTTTCTGGGTGAGTTCTGCAGACATAAAATTCCCCCCAATCACTGACTTCTCATTCTATTATAGTGGCTAGAAATACAGCAATTCATCTGACGACCGTTATATGCACTGACCCACGAAGAACTGCGGCAATCGATGCCTTGCCCCTGCGCGATCGCCCCGCACCAAACCACCAACAAACTGGCGATCGCAGCCATCCCAATCGGAGGAATTTTTCTCCAGTTCAGATATACATCAAATTGGTTATTCATTTGTGCATTTGACGTCTGGATTTTACCATTGTCACCCTGCGACTAATCTAACATAAATTGCCAATCAAAGCAATCGCAAGCCTTCTTCTCTGACGCACGGATATTGCCTTTTCATTCCTCCAGGCACCCCGTAGGAACAAGGCATTGCGGTTTCCTCGCCTCTTGCGATCGCCCCGTTCTAATTGTACTAGAATATCCCAAGTAATTTTTCTCACTGAAAAAGAAGCGATCGAAGGATTGTTGAAAACGCTAATCACCGCAGTCTGGCAGTCGCAAAGGGAGTCATTTTTGTTCCTATTCCCCCGACTTCAGCTATCAACTCTGCGACTATCTGGCGCGCCTGTATCTGGAACCAGCACCCACAATAGTAGCGCCCTGAAAGCGAGCAAAACAAGGGTCGCACTCCTCACAGAGAAATGCGACGCCTGCGAAATAAATGCTACTCTAACACGACTGCAACCAAGTCGCTAAATCGCCCACTTCCGAGAAATCTAATAACGCCAAACTCAACTCTTCTAGCTGAGATGTTGATAGTTCGCGAATGCGTTCTATGACCTCGGGTTCAAGTGTCCCGAATCGACGATTTAGCTGACGCATAATCATCGCGATCGCCTCTTGTTTTTTCCCCTGCTCGAGACCCTGTTCGAGACCCTTTTGAAGGATATCT
>NZ_JAYFEQ010000349.1:0-206 GCF_055795085.1 Phormidium sp. CCY1219
GGCGTTTGTTAAACGCCCGCAAAGCAGCCATTTATCGTCGTTTTCCCTTCACGATTGTCCTCAAGAAAGCGGTCGAAAAAACCCCCCACCCCTGCCGATTGATAATTGACAATTGTCAATTGACAATTATCAATTATCGTGTCTCAAACCTGACTTTAGCCTGCCATCCGTGCAATCAGTCCAAGGGAAACCGCGACCTGCGTGAT
>NZ_JAYFEQ010000350.1:0-17717 GCF_055795085.1 Phormidium sp. CCY1219
TAGGCTGGTCAGGTGGTTAGAAGTACAAGCCCCTGGCTTTAGACATGGGGTTGGTTTCTACGGAGTCCCTGACTTCTCAAGAAGGTGGCACCTCTAAAGCGTATCTGTTCGGGCAACTCAGTGCCCTGGAATCGCCCATCGCGTCTACAGGCGTTGCAGCGCCCGCACAGCCTGCACAGCTTAAACCCCCTGCTTCCCAGGTTCCCGAACCCACCACGATCGCCGGTTCGCTTCTCGGCTTGTTGTTCGCTATCCGCTACCGCAAAAAACACTCTCAGGCTTGATTCTTTTTAGGGGGAAAAACACAAGCCGAAGGGTTAAAAAAAGGTAACGTTCGCGAGTTTTAATCCGGCAATTCTTCAGCCCCGTCGTCCTAGCGCTGCTAGAGCGTTTCGCGATATTTAAGGTCGGGTTTTTTGAGTTGGTTGATGAGGTTTGCCGCGCCATTGCGGTGGGAATTGAGAGAAGCACTTATGCAAAATCAATTGCACTCGTAGGGTGGGAAATGCCCACCCTTGATTCAATTTGGGGCTAAAGCGACAGGAGTTGTTTTCCTGCCAAAGTGAAGACAGGGGGCGACCTTGGCTTCTGGTGGAGTGTCGGTGTTGCCACCACCCCCACTCCCTGGTGGTTCTGAGTTGGCTGGATTGCCAGGAGCGATCGCCGACACCGATGGTAGATCCGGGGTTAGTTGCTCGCGATCGCCCCCCGGGGAGCAATCTTACATTGAGAATTGCCTCCGAGTGCGGCGATCGAGTGCTTCAGTCTTGAGGCTTCGGCATGGATCCTTCCGAGGCGGGGGTTAAGCATCTTCATTCTCCGGTGGATTGCTGGGCAATTCCAAGCAATACCCGGCCCCATACACGGTTTTGATGTATTTCGGATGTCGCGGATCCGGCTCCAGTTTGGTTCTCAAATGTCTAATGTGAACTCGGATGGTTTCGATGTCATCGTCGGGATCGTAACCCCAGACTTCTTTCAGGATTTCGCTGGGGGAGACGGTTTGCCCGTGTCGCTGCAGCAAGCAGTGCAATAACTCGAACTCGAGATGAGTCAGTTTGACCGTTTCATGGAACCAATTGGCTTCAAACCGCTCTGGAACCAGGGTTAACGGCCCATAGTTGAGAATTTCCGCGTGTTTGGCTGCTTGCGGAATGCGATCGGTGCGCCGCAGCAAGGCTCGCACCCTTGCTAGCATCTCTTCGACTTCAAAGGGCTTGGTCAGATAATCGTCTGCGCCTGCATTGAAGCCTTCGACTTTATCCTGTGTTTGACCCAAGGCGGTCAGCATTAATACGGGAATGTCTGCAGTACGCTCATCTCGACGTAGACGTTGGCATACGGTGAATCCATCCACCCTAGGCAACATCAAATCTAGCATGATCAAATCGGGCATCAATTGCAAGGCCAATGCCTGCCCTTTAATGCCGTCTTCTGCTTGGCTGACTTCATATCCAGCCATTTCCAGATTGACTGCGACTAATTCTGAGATTGCAGGGTCATCGTCGATGACGAGTATCCGGGGCATGTTTCAAGAGTTGGAACGACTGGGTTGATGATGGAATTTTTCAGAACCTTGTCGGTCATCCAAAGATTCCTGTACAGATTATAAGCAAGGATTCTTACATCTTTCTTAAAAATCCCCGTCTGCCGTGAAAATGGCTGGCGCGCGGGTGGTTCGCATGAACGTTCCATTATAGCAGAATTTTTCTGGTTTGTCAAGTCTATTCCTGGGGTAACGCTTTTTATTTTTCGCGCCACTCTCATAGTGTTATTGTTAACCTGTAATGGGATTACAAGCCTGCGCCGTAGGGCCGAAGCTAGGCGTTGGGAGTATCGTGCGAAAAAAAGCGGAAGCGTTAAGACTCAATGATGGCTGGGGTGGATCGGATAGACTCGGAGAATTGTTGCGGCACGATATCGCGCACGATTTCCCAAAAATGGGCAATGGGAGGAATTTGCAAGCGATCGCTCGTGGTGGCGATGACCACTTGACGGTTCCAAGGGTTTGTCGGGGACATTTGCAAGGCTTGAGGGCTTGCAGGTCCGAGGTTGACGCCCTGGGCCGAGGGAAGCTGGGGGGTCAGTTCTCGCACCGCTAAGCTGGGATCTAGGCGCGCTTCCACCAGGGCCGACTGGGGCAATAGGGCGATGGTCTTTCCCTGTCGGACCACCCCGCGAAAGGCATCGGGAGTGTTTAACTCCAAAACTGCCCGCAAAGGCAAGCCTTCTTTGGCAAATAAATCTTGCACCATTCGTTGCATGCCATAGCCATCTTTAAAGACCACTTGCGGATGGTTGGCTAATTCGGTCCAAGGGATGCGATCGCGATCGGCTAAGGGATGATTGGCTGCCATTAGCACTTGAATAGATTCTTCGTAAAGCACCTCAACCACCATATCCGGCGTTGTAGTGAACAAGCGGTTATTCATCACAATCGCCAAGTCTACCAATCCATCCTTGAGCACTTTTAAAGCGCGATCGCTTCCCAATGCCGTTACCCGCAACTGAACCTCTGGATATTTCCCGCAAAATCGGTGCAATACCGGGGGTAAATAATAAGCACAAACCGAATGAATTGCCGCCACGCATAATTCCGGTTGCTTGCCGGCGAGCAAATCTGCGATTTCCGATTTTGCCGTTTCCCACTCCTGACAAATTTTGCGGGCGCGGGTGAAAAAATTCTCGCCGGCGAGGGTGAGTTTTGCCTGCGCCATGCGATGAAACAATGGCAAACCCAATTCTGCTTCTAAGGCTTGGATTTGTCGGCTGATGGTGGATTGGGTGACGCCGCAGCGACGGGCGGCTTGCTGGAAACTTCCCGTATCGGCGATCGCCAGGAAAGCTTGCAATTGCTCTAGGCGCATGGCATTAGAAATTACAATCGGTTCTTGTGTGTTCTAAGCCTAGCCGATGGTGAAGTTCGTTTTCGTACTGCTCGATACAGAGTCGGTTGGGATTTGTTCTCCATTGCCTTGGCGATCGCGCGCCAGCCCAATTCGATGGGCGCGCCCTATTCAAACCAGCCAAAAATATCCCAGGTCAACCCGATTTGTGGCGGTGGGAATTTCGCTCAGAGCGTCAATCGGGTTCTAAAGGTGCCGAGAGATTGCTTGCCCTTGTGGTTATTTTGATGGGGAGAAGTCAGCCAGAACGAACCAGGGGGGTAAGGAAATACTCTCGTTTAGCCCATATTAAAATCGGGTTGCTCTTTCCCCTTTCCCGGGGGTAATGAAAAGAGGGTTGCCACTGAAACTGGTGAGAACGGTTAACCAAAATACTTGACAAAAATCGCTTGAACATCGATATTTTTGCCGATCATGTTGGTCATCGATCCGGAATCAGCACCCAACGACGAACACCCAAACCCCAAAGACCAGTCCCCAATGAACAATGACCAAAAACCAATGATTTATTCCTCATTGTATTCGGTCAGTTCAAGGATTTTATCAAATTGGAAATTATTGGCCAATTCTGTAATACCCCCTGCCAAATCGGCGTATTCTGGTGGAAGTTCGGCGAGGATTTCTAGAATCAAATCATCGCAACATTGAAGTGCGGCAGTCTGGATATTTGTCACCCATTTTTTAGGCAATTTAGACACAAGACTTTTGAGTTTTTCTTGAGAAATGCTTTCAGTGGGTGGAGGGGTTAAGTCTTCTGGTTGTTCTTCGTCTTTTTCATAGAGATATTTCACCCCGAGATAGTGACTCATTTTCTCAAACAACAGTTCTTTTTGGAAAGGTTTGGGAACATAATCATCACAGCCGGCGGCTAAAATGGCGTTTTTGTTTTCCTCAAAGGCGCTAGCGGTTAAAGCAATAATAACCGTGGGGTGGAATTCGGATTGAGCTTTAATGCGTTGAGTGGCTTCATAGCCATCCATTTCGGGCATTCGCATATCCATCCAAATTAAATGAGGCTTCCAACTGGACCAGAGGTCGATCGCCTCAATGCCGTTTGTGGCTTCGCGCACGGAAAAACCGACCCGGGTGAGCAATTTGACCATTAACATACGATTGGCTCTCACATCTTCGACGATCAGGATGCGATACTCTGGTTGTTCCGGGGCGATGCCGATAATTTTGCGCTTTTGTTGGGGAGTTTGAGTGGGAGTAACTTCACCGGGACGACAGTGGATATCAAACGAAAAAATCGAGCCGCGATCGAGTTGAGACTCAATGCGAATTTGTCCGCCCATCAGTTCGACAAATTTGCGACTGATAGGTAAACCGAGGCCCGTACCTTGGCCGGATTTGCGACCGCTTTCGGTTTGGGCGAAGGCTTCAAATAACAAATCCATTTCCTCCGGGGCAATCCCCGGGCCGGTGTCTTCAACGGCAAAGTGCAGGTGAAGGGTTTCCGGGGCAAAAGGAGGGTCAGGGTTGTGCTTCGAGTCTTCCAGGGTTTGATGGGGGGAGTTGGCCAATCGGGTGCGGAGGGTGACGCGACCGCGTTCGGTAAATTTAATAGCATTGCCCAACAGATTGAGCAAGACTTGACGGAGTTTATTTTCGTCAGTATTGAGGTATTGGGGAACGTCGGGTTCGCGGTGAAAAACGAGAGCGAGTCCTTTAGACTGAGCTTTGAGGCGCAGCATTTGTTCGAGAGTTTCGAGCAGATTAAATAAATCGAAGTTGCTTTCATTTAAACTCGTGCGACCCGCCTCAATTTTAGACATTTCGAGAATGTCATTAATCAGTTCGAGTAAATGCTCGCCGGCGCGATTGATAATGCGGATATTTTCTTGATAATCTGGAGACAAAGAGCGATTGCCACTCATAATTTGAGTAAAGCCGAGAATGGCATTGAGCGGCGTTCGCAACTCGTGACTCATATTGGCGAGGAATTCGCTTTTAGCGCGGTTAGCGGCATCGGCGGCATCGGCGGCTTTTTCCAAGGCGGCGGCTTGACGTTGAGTGCGTTCGAGCAATTCGGCTTGTTGTAAAGCGACGCCGAGTTGGTTGCCAATTTGGATGACGATATTGATTTGAGCGGTTTTCCACTGACGCGGGCCGCTATTTTGATAAGTGGCGAGCAATCCCCAGAGTTTTTGACCGCAGAAGATGGGAACGATGATGTAGGCTCTGGCTTGAAGGTGTTCTAAGAGTTGGATGTAGCAAGCATCAAAGTTAGCGCTGTAGATATCTTCCACGGCGCGGTAACTGCCGATTTGGTTGTACGGGCCGCCTTGGGTTTGTTGCAGATAGGTATCTGGCAGGTCGGGGGAAGGTTTTTTCCAGGTGGCGACGGTGCAATCGGGGTTTTCCAGGGTTTCATGGAGGATAGGGTCTGGGGGGTTTTGGACCAGAGGAGTCCATTGGGAACTGACAGATTCGGCGACTATTTCGCCACTCCAGTTGGGATGGAAGCGATAGATGCCCACCCGATCGCATTCCATCACCCGGCGCAGTTCTTCAGTGGTGGCGGTGAAGATGCGGTCGAGGTTCAAGGTGTCGCGCATGCGTTGGATGACCGTGGAGATGGCTTTTTCGCGCTTAGCGCTTTCGCGCAATGCCACTTCGGCTTGTTTGCGATCGCTAATATCGGTAATTGTGCCCACATAGCCTTTGAGTTGCCCGTCTTCGCTTCGTTCGGGGATAGCCTGGGCGATCGCCCAAACGATCTTGCCGTCGGGGTGCAAGAAACGAGCCTCGGACTTAAAGGGGCGACCGGCGGCGGTAGCGGCGAACCATTCTGCGAGGATGCGATCGCGATCCTGCGGATGCAACGTCTTCTTCCACCCGGATCCGAGGGCTTCTTCTAAAGGCAGGCCGGCGATCGCACTCCAGCGCTGATTTACATAGAGACAGTTGCCCTGGACGTCGGTATTGAAAATTCCCACCGGCGAGGCTTCGGCGAGGGTTTGATAGCGACGCTTACTATCGCGCAAAGCCATTTCGGCTTGTTTGCGATCGCTGATATCGCTCCAGTAGCCCACGCATTCCAGGGGGTTGCCGGCGGCGTCGCGCACCAGTCTGACGCGATCGTATACCCAGCGATAAGTTCCATCGCGATGGAGAAAGCGGTATTCTTGGGAATGATGGCCTTTCGCGAAGAGTTGTTGCAGTTCCGCCAAGACGAGTTCGCGGTCTTCGGGATGAATGCGATCGCGCCAAAAATTCGCATCTTCGAGAAATTCGCCCGCCTCATACCCTATAATCTCCCGGATATTTTCGCTGACAAAGGTTGAGCCATAATTCCCACTCACTTTGCTACTATAAATCGCCCCCGGACTAGAAGTCAGCAGATATTGCAGGCGTTCGCTAACCAAGCTCAGTTGCAATTCTGCTTGTTTGCGCGCGGTGATTTCCAGGATGATGGCACCTACGGCGGCGGGCAGTTCTCCTTCACCGGGAACGGGAAAATAGGAGGCGATCCAGTGACGCTCGACTCCGGGTTGCGAAGGGACTTCGCCAGTGATTTCTTGATTGAGAATTGGTTGTCCGGTTTGAAAGACGCTGTTGTAGAGGGATTCCAGGGTTGGGGCAACATTCGGAAGGATTTCGCCGATGGTTTTTCCCAGGTGGTCGGCGACGGGAATGCCGTCGATTTGTGCCATCGCTTCGTTAATTTGCACGAACTGCAATTGGCGGTTGACGATGCTCAGGCCCACGGGGGCGGCGGAGAAAAAGGCGTTGAGGAAGGCTTCGCGTAGGGCGAGTTCCCGTTCGAGGGCGATGCGATCGCTGATATTGGTGGCGGTGCCGGTGGCGCAGATGGTGCGTCCGTTGGACTCGCGCAGGGGAATTGCATTGACTAGCAAGTAGATGGACTCGCCGGTGCTGCTCAGATGGGTGGTTTCGTATTGCACCACTGGTTCTGCTTTCTCCAGCAGGTCTCGCAGCATTTTGCGATCGCGATCGAGACATTCCGGGGCGATGAATTTTGTCATTTTGCTCCCGAGCATTTGAGCGGGAGTGAACCCGTAAATTTTTTCCACGGCGGGGTTGACGAAGGTAAAGCACCCGCGCCGATCCACGGACCAGATGACGTCTTCGGAGGAATCGACCAGGGCGCGATATTTTTGTTCGCTTTGCTTGAGGGCTTCTTGGGCGAGCTGACGTTCGGTGATTTCCCGTTGCAGCAGTTGGTTTTGTCGGTCCCGGTGGGCGCGGGCTTGTTTTTCGCGATCGAGCATTTGCACTTGGGCGATCGCGATGCCGAGTTGGGCGGCGATCGCTTCAAATAACTCGATTTCTTCGGCGGTCCATTCCCGATAGCTGTCGCATTGATGCAATCCAATGCTGCCATTGGGTTCTCCTTGGTAAAAGGTACCTACGGCGAGCATTGATTTGAGGTGGATTTGCTGGCACAACTCCTGCTGGGAGACTAACAAAGGGTCGGCATAGACATCCGGCGAGGCAATGGCTAGGTCCACTTCGAGCAGGCGCTCTACGTGAGGATTGCCTACCACTGGAATGTCGAACGAGGCGATCGAGTCATACCCCACCAGATATTCCCCTACCATTTTCAGTCTCGGGGTGGGTTCGGTAATATAGATTCCAATCCAAGTGCGGTTGACTTGAAAGGCGCGTCCGATTTCTAGGGCGGCGGTTTCAAATAGTTGCTCCGGATCCAATTGAGAGCGGATTTGTTCGGTGATTTGGCGCAGCAGGTTGCTGCGATGCAGTTCTTTTTCTAGGGCGAGTTGGGTTTTGACGCGATCGCTGATGTCTTTGCTGACTGCTAGAAGGCAGGGGCGATCGTCGATCTGGATGATTTCTGCCGAGAGCAGGGCAATTTTGATTTCCCCACTGGCGGTGCGATAGTGGAATTCAAAATCGCGCAAGATGCCGTCGCTACGATGCAGTTCTCGTTCCATTAACGCCGCCTGATGGTGGTCTGCTATCAGGTTGAGTTCTTCTGAGGTACGACCGATAATCTGTTCGCGATCGTAGCCGATGTCGCGACAAAAGCTGTCGTTAACTTCGATATAGCGCCCTTCGGCTAAGGTGACGATGGAAATCGGATCCGGGGTGGCGCGAAAGGCGATCGCGAGTTTCTCTTCCGAGGCGCGATGTTGTGCTTCGGCGCGCAGGCGCTCTCGGGTTTCGATCGCCACTGAAATCAAATTGGCGAGCGATCGGGCAAAATTCTCGTCTTCCGCCGTCCACTCGTGCCGGGTTTCTACGGCTTCATGGCATAATATCCCCAGGGTTTTTCCCCCCAAGCGAATCGGCGCATCTAAGCACGAATAAATCCCTAACGGAGTTAAATACAATTCCACCAGTTCGGCAGTTTCGGGGTCGGTTCTTGCCTGTGACGCGGCGACAATTTGTTTTTCTTCTAGGGCGCGAAAATATGCCGGATAATCCTTGACCTGGAGTTCCACTGTGCAGGGATTCACCTGACCACTGGCGTCGAAAACTTGCTGACACTCAATTTTCTCGCCGGTTTCATCGTAAAGCCAGAGGCTGACTCGCTCGATTCCTAAGTGTTCGGTGGCGGTGATGGCAATTTCTTGCAATGCTCCATTTACATCTCCGCGATGTAGGGATTTCAGTTGCGCTAGTTCGGTTAAAATCTGATTTTGATTCCGCAGTTTTGCCGCACTCAAATGCAGGGCTTCTTCGGCGGCGACGCGATCGCGTATCTCTTCGAGCAGCTTTGCATTTTCCCGTTCTAATTGCTTCTGCAATCCTTCAATTTTTAATTGATGCCGCACCCGCGCCAAAACTTCTTGTTCGTGAAACGGTTTTGTGATATAATCCGCTCCGCCCACGTCAAAGGCTTTCACCTTATCCATCACTTCAGTGAGGGCGGTGATAAAAATAACGGGGACGTTTCGGGTCAACCTATCGGCTTTTAACCGCTCGCAAACTTCATACCCATCCATTTCTGGCATCAAAATGTCGAGCAAAATCAAGTCCGGCGGGTCAGTTTGCGCCACGGATAAGGCAAAACGACCATTGGTTGCGGGCCGGACTTTATAGCCGCTACGCTGCAAAATGCCAATTAACAGACGCAGGTTATCTGGATTATCGTCAATGACGAGAATATCGGCTTTTTCTGGCGGGGTGGAGTTTTGGCTCATTTTCGGGTGGGATTCGCTCGACATTCGCGGGCACAGGGATTGGGAAATTGCCGTTTTTCCACTGGAAAAACTTCTTGTATTATAAACTCTTTGTTCAATGATTCGAGCCATTGAAACGGGAAAGCCTAGATACAGGCTAATCTAATCCAGTGCCAACTGTCTGAGCCACCCTCAGCACCTGCTCATTCGCCGCCCGCCGATTCCCCTGCTGGAATCGCCCCGGGGGGTATGAGCGATTTAACCGGGCTTATAGAACCTTTGCTTGTTGAATGATAGCGAGCATTTCTTCATAAGCAAACTTGTCAGCTAAACCCCTGAGCAAATCGCCCATTGCCCGATCGCAATGGCGAATTTCTTGAATGGTTCTATCGATGGATTCCATGTCACTGCGGGCGGTGGCTCGTTCTAAGGTGGCGAGGTACTCGGCGGGCACCTGGGCTAATGCGTGGGGTGTCAATTGATGGTTGCACTGGGAGAATCCATCGGGCTGTGCTCGAATCGGGGATGCGTAGCGAAAGCGCACGCCGAGGTAGCGGGTCAGAATTTCAAAAATGTCGGCTTCGCGGAAAGGTTTGCGAATAAAATCCTCGCACCCGACTTGTAAAACTAATGTGCGATCCTGGTTTAAACTGCTCGCCGTTACCGCTACGATCGCGGTATTTTTTCCTTTGGTGGTGGATTTAATCTGTTGGGTTGCTTTAAAGCCATCCATCACGGGCATTCGCATGTCCATAAAAATTAAATGCGGTTGAAATTCTTCCCACACCGCGATCGCTTCTTTCCCGTCTTTGGCTTCTCGAATCTCAAATCCAAACGGACCGAGGAGCTTCACCAACAATCGCCGATTGTCCCACTTATCGTCCACAATTAACAGGCGATAGGTGGGTTGATTCGCCTCGAGGGCGATCGCCTGTCTTCTGTCTGCTTGGATGGCGTCGGATCTATCCACCGGCTGGGCGCGAATGGTAAAGTGGAATTTGGTTCCCTGACTCACCGGAGAACTGACCCTCATTTCACCGCCCATTAATGCGACAAATTTGCGAGCGATCGGCAATCCTAACCCGGTTCCTTCTGCGGATTTTTTGCCGGTTTTGGTTTGCACGAAGGCTTCAAAAATGCTTTCTAATTCCTCGAGTGGAATGCCACAGCCGGTATCTTCTACTTCAAAGTGAATCGTGACTGAGGAGGTGCGATCGGGCGATCGCGGCGACTCTATCACCCCATCACCACCTTCCCGATTTCTCTCGCTCTCTCCCTCCCTGGGCTTGGTTTCCTCCCTTCCCAGGTTTACCCGCATCGTCACCGACCCCCTCTGAGTAAATTTAAACGCATTAGACAGCAGATTGAGCGATACTTGTCGTAACTTCACTTCATCGGTTCTAATGTATTGGGGTACCTTGGGGTCGCACTCGATCGCAAAGTACAATCCCTTTTTCTCTGCCTTCAGGCGAAACATTCCCTCTAAATCTTTTAACATCTGATAAAGGTCGAAGTTACTTTCGTTGAGGGTGATGCGACCGGCTTCTATTTTCGCCATGTCTAAAATATCATTAATCAGGGTCAGCAAATGTTCCCCACTGCGGCAAATAATGCGAAGATTTTCTTGGTGTTCTTCTGCCAGGTTTTCCCCTCCCATCATCAACTCGCTAAACCCGAGAATTGCATTCAAGGGCGTTCTCAGTTCGTGACTCATATTCGCCAAAAAGGTGCTTTTGGCTTGATTGGCAGCTTGGGCGGCGTTCGCGGCCTCTTTTAAGGCAAATTCGGCTTTTTTTCGCTCGCTGATATCTAGCACGGTGCCGAACAGCCGCGTTATGTTTCCCCCTTCGTCAAACACCGCTTCCCCCCGGATTTCTAAATAGCGCAGCTCTCCGGGGTTCCGCCAGATGCGACTTTCTATTTCGTAAGATATCCCCTCATTTATCGCCCGATTCACCGCATTTTCAAATATCTCTGCATCTTCATTATGAAATACTTTTAACAACTGGTGATAGTCGATTTTGCCAGCTTTGGGGTCAAATCCCAAAATCCGAAAAATTTCCACAGAGCCGCTAATTTCTTGCGTTACGATGTCAAATTCCCAATTCCCCAGATGAGCGATTTTTTGAGCTTGCGCTAACGAGGATTGGCTATTTTTCAGGGCTTCTTCAAATGCCAATCGTTCGGTAATATCGGTGATAACGCCGACAAAATGATTCACTGTTCCATCAGCTTCTCGCACGGGAGAAATCGAGAGTTGGTTCCAGAACATGCGGCCATTTTTGCGAAAATTTTGCAGCACGACTTGACAGTTGGTGCCGGCATGAATGGCTTGACGCAACTGTACCAGTGCGCCGCGATTGATTGGGCTTTTTTGTCCTTGCAAAAACCGACAATTTCGACCCATTATTTCGGAAGCAGAATAGCCCGTAATCCGCTCGAAACCGGAATTGACGTAGATAATAGGATTGTCCGGTTGCTGGAAATCGGTGATGACGATCCCATTAGAACTCGAGGCGATCGCTCGCTCTAACAGTCTCAATCGCGCTTCTGCTACGGTGCGAGTTTCGATTTCTCGTTGCAGGTGTTCGTTTTGACGGGTTAGTTCTTTTTTGAGCTGTTGGTTCGTCAGTTGGGTTTCAATTCTCGCGAGCGCTTCTTCCGGTCGAAAGGGTTTCGTGATATAATCGGCTGCCCCTTTTTTGAAGGCTTCTACTAAATTATCCGTCTCTTGATTGGCGGTAATAAAAATAATGGGAATTTCGCGGGTGTTTGGGTCAGCTTTGAGGCGATCGCAGACTTCCAAACCGTCCATTTCCGGCATCATTAAGTCCAACAAAATGAGGTCGGGTTTTGCGGTTCGCACCCGCTCGATCGCTTGCCTGCCATTGGTCGCAAAGGTGGTATCGTAGCCTACCTTTTCTAACAAATATCCAATCACTTTCAAATTAGAAATCGTGTCATCTACCACTAAAATCAGAAAATCTTCGGGGTCAAACTGGTTCATTGTCTTGCACCTGCGGCATTGAGTTCATTAATAATCGCACCGAGGGGGAATGATTATCCTCCCTCTATAAAATATGGTACTCCTGAGAATACCTGTATTTCCCGCCCAGTAACCTATCCCTGGCATTCACCCCATCGGTGAGGGGGTCATTGCCTATTTTACGCCCGATCGCCGTTCCCTTCCAACCATCGCCTCAGTTGGGGAAATTCCTCCAGGGTTGCGGGTAAATTCTCCCAATCAAATTCCCCAAGCTGATGGCTGATTTTGGTTGCATAGGCTTCGAGTTTGGCACAGTGATATTCCCGCGCCCAAGCATGCAACCGTTTCGCAAAGGCTTTCACTTCTCTGCGCTTCATCGTTTGTCGCAATTGCTGCCATTGGTTTTGTTCTTCTAAGGCAAGTTTTTCCGCCAATTCGGACAAGTTTTCCCCCGGGGTTTCCATCATCGGTTCCCTTGCAGAAGCAGCAGGGGGTTGCACTTCCCTTTCCCGGGGAGAATTTTCATTCAGCGGCAGAATATTCTTGAATGCTTCCACCAGTTGAAAGCGTTTGACCGGTTTGCGTAAGAATCCCTGACAAAACAGTTGCATGTCTTGCAGTTCGTCTTTCGCCACCGATGCAGTGAGGACGATAATCGGAATGTCTCGCGTTTGTGGGTCTTGTTTGAGAAAAATTGCTGCCGATCGCCCATCCAGATTGGGCATCCGCAGATCCAGCAATATCACATCTGGCTGATGGATTTGTGCCATTTCAATCGCTTCTCGCCCATCTTTCGCGAATAACAAACGGTGGTGGGTGTTGGCAAAATACTCCGCAATTAAAGTGCGGTTCGATTCCACATTATCCACCACTAAAATAGTGGCGGGCTGGAATTGTTCCAGGTTCTCATCCATTGGCTTTTTCTCATGGGCTTCCGGTTCCCAATTGGCGCGATAAATATCGGGAAATACAAAACTAAAGGTACTCCCCGTACCCACTTCGCTGTTCACCACCAGTTCTCCCCCTAACATAGTGGTGAGTCGGCGGGTAATGGCTAATCCCAACCCGGTTCCGCCGTATTTGCGGGTACTTTGTCCTTCGCTTTGGATAAAGGCGTCGAAAATTTTTTCGCGATCGCTGCCACTAATCCCAATCCCCGTATCTTCTACCGCAATTTCCATCCAAATTTTGCCCTCCCCTTCGCTAACATAGGGCTGACAGCGTACTGAGATTTTAATATAACCCGCTTCTGTAAATTTTAGCGCATTGCCGACTACATTAAACAAAATTTGCCGCAGGCGCACTTCATCAAAATCAATTCCTATCGGCAAGTTTTCGTCAATTTCTGCATATAAAGATAGTCCTTTTTCTTCCACTTGCTGGGAAAAAATTTGCTGGATTTCTCGAATTAATTCGCGCAAATTTGTTGGTTCGTAGTGCAGTTGCAGCTTTCCGGCTTCAATTTTCGATAAGTCTAAGATATCGTTAATCAAGGCTAACAGGGATTTTCCACTGGTGGCGATCGAATCGAGATACGCTTGTTGGCGCGGTTCGCTCACCAAACCTTGCATTAAATCGCAAAATCCCAATATCGCATTCATCGGCGTGCGGATTTCGTGACTCATATTGGCCAGAAATTCGCTTTTCACTTGGTTCGCTACTTCAGCGCGTTTTGCAGCTTCTTCTAACGCCGCCTGCGAAAATTCTAACACCGCCAGCATTAACGCATTTCTAAAATTTAAAGCGGCTTCTATTTCTAATTTATTCCACGGCAAAGATTTACCGCTCACGGTTTCTTTCCACAGCTCAAAGGACTTGCGCGGCGATAATCGACTCCCATTTTCTTCATCCACTGTCACCGGTTTATGCGGATTTCCTCCCCACTTGACAGTTTGCACGATTTCGGGTCTAAACCAGACAATTTGATAACAGGTATTTTCCAGAAAAATAGAAATCGCCAGTATCCCGCTCATTTGTGTCTGATAATCCCGAGAGGGGGGATAAATTTTTCCTAAACAATCGGTATGAAATACTTTTTCTCGATGGTGGGTGCGAAGCCACTCTAGCAAGTGTTGCACCGCTTCTACAGGTGGGGTTTTTCCCAAAAGGATGAGGTCGTCTTCTAACGCGATCGCCGCACTGCGGGCATTGACTAATTCTAAAATTGCTGATTCATTTTGCTGGAATTTTTGCGCGATCGCCCCTTGGTTCGCAGATTTACTTAAATTCAGCCGTTCTTGGATTTCCCCGACTTTACTTTGATATCGTCCCAGGTCTTTCTGCTGCTGCTTAAAAAATTCCACGGACATAAATTGCCCGAGGAATTCGCAGGCTTTCCGCGTTTCGTAATCTACATATTTCGGTTGATAGTGGTGGCAGCAAATTAAACCCCAAAGTCGTTCTTCGTCGAGCAAAGAAATCGTTAAGGTCGCCCTCACTCCCATGTTCTGTAAATATTCTACATGAATGGGAGAGACGCTTCGCAATGTCGATAAACTTAAGTCCAGCGGCTCATCGGTTAAGGGATTGTTCTGGGGAATAATCTCCACTGGCTGATAGTTGACATCCACAATCAGTCGCAACCAATTTTGATAGTAGAGTTTTCTGGCTTGTTTGGGAATGTCTGAGGCGGGATAATGCAATCCTAAAAAGGGTTCGAGGTCCCCACGACAAGATTCAGCAACTACTACCCCACTTTCATCGCTGGCAAATCGGTAAATCATTACCCGATCGTATCCCGTCAATTGCCGCACTTCGGCGGCGATTAAGTTGGTCGCTTCCTGAAAATTATTGGCTTTAAATATTTTGGCAATAGAGGCTTTTAGTAAATGATAAAAGCTGAGGGGATAAGCGTTCTTGCCACTTATTTTCGGTTCGAGTTCGAGACACAATAAACCCCCCACTGTTCGATGCAGCACGCCTTCAAATTCAAACTGGCCATCTTTTAAGGAGGTGGGCAGTTGAAAGGGATTGAAATACTCCAGTTCGTTTTCAAATATACAATGGGTTAAAAATTGCAGGTTTTCTTGGGAAAAAAGAACGCTTAAGTCTTGTCCGAGTAAAGATTCCGGACTGATGCCAAAAAAGGCTTCGGTATTGGCAGAAACTTGTAAAATTGTGAGTTGCGGTTCTTGCAGGACGAGTAGCACGCCGTGGGGTTGAATTTTGCCGGGAATGTGAATGGGTTCTCGATCGCAGTTGCTCAGATCGATGGGTTCGGTGGTGACAAATTCGATGGGAGACATCTTCTCAAACTACTCGTAAAGGGTTGCTCTTTCGGGTTGAGGTCGCGCTTTCGCGGTGGGCTGATTTTTCTCTTGCTTCCCGGAAGCGCGATCGCTGCTCTGTTGATTTTACCAACAGCCCTCGGGAGTTTGCATTCTCTCTCCCTCTCCCTTGTGTCTCGCGTTTCCCCACTCGATGGGGCGGTAGGGTGCGATTTCAGACAGTTTATCCCCCGAATGGGGCGCGAATCGTCAAAGCGGTTGAGTGCGGCTACAATGTCGCTTCACGATTCGATCCACTGGGGAACGGGGGAAAGGCACGCGAGGAGGTTGGTCATTCATACCGATTGGCGGGTCGCGATCGCCGATCGCACTCACCAATGAGACGATGAGCTGGCGGCTAGGAATTTGGCCGAACCCTTGTCGGGCCAGCGGCGGGGGTTTCTGTGTCTCGCAATTCCCCGCTCATCAGGGGGACAAGGGCGATTCCTATCGGCGGCTTTTTCCCGACAATCCACCGGATTCGAGGGGATAACCGGGGGCGAAAAGATGACGCAAACGGGCTTTCCGGTTGGCGAAAATTGGCATGCAGGGGTGGCGCGAATTGGTGGAACTCGAGCCGGATTAAGGTGTGGGTTATTTAGTCCCTACTTCCCAAGGCGATCGCGAGCCATTTTTTTCCAGTATTGAATTTCGGGATTATACGGCGCTTCTAGTGCTTGGCATTGTTTCCAATACTCTAGGGCTAAGGTGCGATTGTCCTGGGCTTCAAGTACCTGTGCTAACAAGCAGTAGGCGGGTGCATTTTTCGGGTCGTATTCAATCGCTTGGCGCAGGTGTTTCTCGCTTTCACGGTAGCGCTTTTGTTCGTAGTATGCCCAGCCGAGATTTTTATGCAAGTCGGACCAAGCTACAGGTTTTAAGTTTGGCGCGTGGTTGGCTCGTTCCAGTCCATACTGCAGTTTGGCGATCGCTTTGTCATAATTTCCGTCGCGGAAAATCCACAAGCGCCCTAAGTTATTTATGGCTTGTACTGCGGCATCGATGCGATCGCCGTTTGATATGGCCTCTTCGTACTGTTCTCGAGCGCATGGTAGTTTTTCTCGCTCTTCACACACCATGCCTAAATTGTAGAGCGCTTTTCCACTTTCGGGATGGAGTTGCACGGCTAATTTCAAGTAAAATTCAGCGCTGCCGAATTGACCGCGCTTGAATTCAAAGGTGCCCATGTGGTTGGCGGATTTAGCCAGAGGAATTGCCACCCAATCTTTGACAAAGATTGCCACGGGATGAGATAATATCCCAAAGCCAATAAAGCCGATTAATAAAAATCCCACCCATTTGAGCGGAATCCGCCGCTTCCAAAATCCGGTGAGTTCCGGTTTGGATTGTTTGGCGTTTCTGACTGATTCGATTTGTTTTAATTCTCTGAAGATGGCACGGGTATTGCTGGGGCGCTTCTCGTAGGCGGGGGCCATCAGGCGATCGATAAAATCTGCCAACATTGGCGAGATTTGCGGAGCCAAATTGCGCCAGAGGAGTTCCTCGTTATTGGTTTCGGGAAAATCCATCGGGGACAACCCAGTGAGTAAATGCACAAAGGTGCGCCCGAGGGCAAAGAAATCGGATTGCGGTTTCGTGTCGCCGATAATTTGTTCGGGGGCGGCGTATCCGCTGGTTCCGACGCGGGTGAAATTGGATTCTTCTTCGCCAACGGTGCCAAAGTCGATCAGCGCCAGTTGTCCGTTGGGACGCAAAATGATGTTAGAAGGTTTGATATCCCGATGAAACAAACTTTCTTGATGCAGGGTGTCTAAAATTTCGGTGAGTTGTTGCAACCAGTCGAGGGCTTCGGTTTCGCAGATGGGGTCGCTTTGTTCTAACCACTCCTCTAGGTTTTCCCCGTCGATTTTTTCCATCACTAAGCAGTGGATGTGTTTGTTTCGGGGTAAGGTTAGCTGGAAGTAACCATCGGGTTCTACATGGGGAATTCCGCGATGGCGCAACCACATCAAGACTCGCGCTTCTCGTTTAAATAAGCGAATGAAGTTGGGATTGTTGCTGAATTTGAGCACTTTCATCACTTTGATGGTGCCCCAATCTTCATCCCCATTTCCCCAGTCTTTTACTTCGTAAATATCGGTGGGATAAACGGGATTGAGAGGGCGCAGGGGGCGGATGATGCGATAGCGATTTTCGATCTCCAAGGGGGTACCACAACTCTGGCACGCTTGCGCCGAGTCTGGATTTTCGCGATTTTGACATTTTGGATTGATGCAGTAACTCACATTAATGTTACGTTTTTTTCAAAGTTTTCTGATTGCAAGTTGGGACACAAACCGCTGGTTTCGGATATCATGTCCGAGAACGCGCCGGGAAAAAACCAGATGTAGAAATAGGATAGAAATAGAACATCCACGAAAAAAAAGATGGAAGAATGGGAGCCGCGTTACTTTAGTACGCGGAGGAAGTTCGACTCAGGCGGTTTTAA
>NZ_JAYFEQ010000351.1:0-652 GCF_055795085.1 Phormidium sp. CCY1219
TTATCGGTATTTTCTTGCAGGAGTTGTTGCAGTTGCCGGTTTTCCCGTTCGAGGCGATCGCGATCGGCTTGCAATCCCCGAATCAGAGCCGCCGCTTTGTCCGCTTCTTTCAGTTGGGCGCTCAGGTCGCGCACTTGCTTTTCTAACTCGGCCACCCGGTCGGATTGCGCGGGTACAGCGGGGGCAAGGTTCTGCTGGCGCAAGGGGTTGTGCAAGTGGCGCTGCTGCAGGATAATTTTTCCCTCTTTCGCATCTTCCCGGGCAAGATGATGGATTCCGGCGCGCAACTGTTGGGACGGCTCTAGGGGGTCTTCCGGTGCGGCGGAGTTGGGTTTAGTCCGTCGGGCTGGTTGTTTCGCGGGAGCCAGCAACTTTTCGGCGTCCCAGTCGGTGAGGTGGCGAACCGCGTCGATGAGGTGGTCGGTGAGGACTGAAGGGCTTTCCCCTTGGTAGGCCAACCGCGCCGCTTCCGCTTGCAGGGTGGTAATGTCTTCCTCGGAAGCGCCATAGGTCTTGGCGACTAACCGCCAATCGGCTTGGGTTGCCGCGTCACCCAAGGAGATGAATTTGCGGGATTTGCGGATACTGGCGACAGTCTGCTTGCCGGCTTTGAGCAGTTTGACCAGCAGGTGGTGGTCGTCGATTTTGGTCA
>NZ_JAYFEQ010000352.1:0-257 GCF_055795085.1 Phormidium sp. CCY1219
TGGGTTTTGATGGCTTGATTGCTGGGTTTAATGATGGTCTTAAAACCTAGTGGATTACCGTGTGGGTTTTTCCCGGTCTTATATTTTCCGACTTGATATTGCCGGATGTTAAATCCCAAGAAGTCGAACCCTGGTTTATCCCCTTCTAAGGTGTGGGTGATATGAGTTTTGGTATCCTTCAGTTCCAATCCTATTCCTTTCAACCATTCCTGGATATGGTCGCGACATTTCAGTATTACATCCTTGTTTTCGTGCAG
>NZ_JAYFEQ010000353.1:0-705 GCF_055795085.1 Phormidium sp. CCY1219
GCACTTTGATAATGCCTTTAAGAGTTCAGTTTTGGACTGCTTAAGAATCCCCGCGTCTTCAGCGCGGGGAGTATCAACTAAACCCGCTAGCCACGGTTACACCGTCGAGAACCCTAACAACCTGGTAAAATCATAACGAGCGATCGAGCGCGCCCAACGCCGAGTCACTCGCAAAAAAAAGGGTTCCAAAAATCCACGTCAAGCGATTAACCGACTCGGACGCAAGCAGCTCAATGTTCAACGAAGCGCGTAAAGATTTCGCCATCAAGTTAGGATTCCGGCGTCGTGTCATCTAACGATGTCGTGGTGTTTGAATATTTTGGCGAAGGGTTTGGCGCTTCTTTGTAGGGGCCGACAATCCCGAACCGCTGGTCTCGAATCAGCAAACGCCTCTGAACCGTTCAACCCTTGCAAGACAAGTGAGAACTTGTCTGGTAAGTTGCCTCGCGCTCAGGAGGAAGCGATCGCCGTACCCGTCAGGGTTGGTGTCTGGAGGATGTCAGATTTCTCACTTTTCACTGGTGTTCTGCACTCACTTAAGTTCCTCACGCACCTCATTTTCTAGTGGCCAATCCGCCGGAAAATGGGTATCATTTTTCAAAACCTGCTTGAAAACTATCGATTCAGTGAACTGTCAGCACCCCGCTCTAAAGAGACGGGGCTTCTAGCCCCTGACTTTAGGTAGCTGACCAGCCTAAGCCCTAC
>NZ_JAYFEQ010000354.1:0-38752 GCF_055795085.1 Phormidium sp. CCY1219
CCATATCATCGTCGGAATCTTCCATATCATCGTCGGAATCTTCCATATCATCGTCGGAATCTTCCATATCATCGTCGCCTTCCGACCCTTCGATATCCTCTTGTGCCTCGATGCTTTCGGCGATAACTTGTTCGACTTCCACGAGGAACTCCTGACCTTCTTCCGACTCGCGCCACGCGCGAACCGCATCTAAACTTTGTTCCTCAACTAATTCATCGAGAGAAATTGCCGACCCTGTGGCTCCCGTTACCTGAAATATGATATCGTTATAGTCTTTATCGGAACCTTCGGAGGAATCTACCCGTAAGTCTTCCATCACGAAAGCACTACCATGTCCCGTTAGATCCGCCACTTGTCCCACATGGAAGAATTCGTTGGGATTCGCGGTGGAGAGGGAAAACAGCGGACGTTTGGCACCGGATGCGCCGGGATTGTCAAACAGATCTTGCACCTTGCCATTGGGCACCAGCATCACCGCAAACGTACTGCCCGGTGTCATGGAAACGCTCTTGACGCCTTGATACTCGCCCTCGTTAAAGGCGTCGCCAATGCCTTCGGAAATCTGCGCTCCTTCTTCGGCGTCTCGAATCACCACATGACCGAGTTGCGAATCGGTGAGCGATCGCCGCGCCGCTTCTTTGATGAATTCTTCCGACCCCGGTTCTAGCTCTTCCATTCCCTCGATATCGAACAGGGCCACTTCGCCGTTGCTAAATCCGCCACCGTCATAGAGGAAGTTGAAATTCACTTCGCCACTGTTTCCGACAACAAAGAATCCGGAATCAAACGGTCCGACGGTTTCGGGGATGGTGTCACTGTCTTCGGACCCGGCGAGGTCGTCTTCTGCTTCGGTTCCTTCTATGTCTTCTGAATCGGCGATCGGCTCTTCTGCGGTGTCTTCTTCCGTCTCTTCTGCGGTGTCTTCTAACGTCTCTTCCGCACTCTCTTCTTCCGCCTCTGACTCGTCGGATTCCACCACACTCGGGGCAAGAAATTCCTCGATTTCGCCTTGTAATTGCTCCCCTTCCTCGGTGTCGCGCCAATCGTTCTGGGTTGCAATCATCTCATCCACGTGAATTGCTGTGCCGATCGCGCCGCGAATTTGGAAGATAACGTCGTTATAATCTTTGTCCGAACCATTATCTACGCGCAAATCTTCCATCGCAAAGGCGCTACCTTCGCCGCTGAGGTCGGCAATCTGTCCGATTTGCAATCCATCATCGGGATTCGCGGTTGCTAAGGAAAACAGGGGACGGTTTTCTCCGTCGAGTTCTGGATTGTCTAATAGGGATTCTACGGTGGAGTTCGGGACCAGCATCACCGCAAATTCATCCCCCGGACGCATGGAAAACTCTTTCGGCCCTGCGTAGCTTTCCGCATCGGTATTATGATAGTCGCCGATTAATTCTTCGGTAAATTGCGCTCCTTCGCTCGGGTCTTTTATTACCACATGCCCGTCTTCGCTGTTGCTGAGCGATCGGCGCGCTGCTTCTTGAATAAATTCTGGCGAACCCGGTTCGAGTTCTTCCATGTCTTTGAGGCTGAAAAAGGCCACTTCGCCTTTATATGCCCCGCCATCATAAAGGTAATTTAGGGTAACTTGTCCCGTTTCTCCGACTAAGAATACTCCATAGTCATCACTAATCGGAATTTCGGAATTGGTGGTGGTTTCCACTGCATCATCGGTTTGATTGAAAGTGTTGTCTTCTGGCATGATTCGTCTCCCTGATTGATTTTCGATTCGCATACTTAGCGGCTGTCTCAGCCTTAGATGCTCATCCCCTGATGTCCGATTGGCTTCATGTCAGCCCTCGGTTTTTAATCGCCAAACTGGCTTGATTTCTCAGACTTGTTTGAGAACTTATGGTTCCCGTTTTTTTCAAAAAAAACATGAAAATTTTTGGCTATTTATTTCCCCAACTACACCCACAGCTTTGCTGGGAGTTGATTGGGGGAATATTTTATTTTTCTATCCTCTTAACCCCTTTTTCGGAAGATAGATTTACCCCCGATTATCTGCGTTATTGGCTTAACCCTAGGTTAAGTTAACGTTATGGATGAACCGAGAGTTTTCTCTATTTATAGTTCTAACCGATAGATTGTCAAGAAAACATCAGTTAATTTGCGGAAGTTTTAAGGAAAAATGAAGGGAGTTTAGGGGGAAAGAACCTTTTGCCAAAAAAGCGATCGGTAAATCTACGGAAATTTCCCTGTCATTTTTTTGACAGCAAGTACGGGATGTCGGGGAGCACGCGGGTGGGCCTGGGTTTTTTGACGCGGGAATTGGCAATGGGGAAAGCGATCGTGGGGGGATCCGGGAGGATCCCCCCACGATCGCGACCTAGGGCCTCAGTTCAGCATTAGATCCACTCGATCTGAGCTTGTGGTTCGAACGAGTTGCTAATGACGAACCACCTCCGTGAAGCAATCCCGTTTCTAACCGCTACAGAAAGAGACCGGAAGTTTCTAGAATTTATTGTGTCTTGTTAATTTGTAATTCAGGCAACCTGGTTTCTGACGGGGGTTTGGATTACCGATGCGCGAATACTAAGTCGAAACCCCTCGGTGAGTCGCTTATAAAACTGATGCGCGGCTAGAAGCGCCTCTGAAAGGGTTTCGCGCCAATCAACCCAATGTGGAGCGGGCGATTCAAAGCTGGATGGAAGAAAGGGGTTAAAAGAATTCATCCCCAGATGCGCCCATCAGTCGGGGAGCGATCGCCTCTGTTTGTATAAAAAACAAAACCCCCATCGAATCGCCTTTCCTCCCGTGAATTATACAAAAGAATCCCCCGATTGCAGAGGTTCAACGCCATCCAACCGACAAAATTCTTGAATTGCCTGCCAGATTTCTGGCATCGCATTTCCCAACCCATGCTCGCTGTCGAGTTCTCTGAAATTCACCCAAGGACGAGAGGTGGCAAAATGGCGACTAGCTTGCACCGGAACCACTTCATCGGCGTTTCCATGCAAAATCAACGTAGGAATTTCGCGCGTTAGCGCTCCTTCGCGATACTGTTGTGCGTCGCGGACAAACTCATACTCCAGGGGCAGTTTGCGCCCTTCTCCATAATGATAAACATCGATCGCATTATTTTCCTGCCACTGTCGCACCTGTTGTGCTCCCAATTTCGGCAACCAATACGCCAGAAATTGAAAAGCAGGAGCCAGTAAAATCAACCGTTGAACTTGGGCAGACCCCTGGGCTAACCACATGGCGGTTAAGCCCCCAAAACTCGATCCGATGAGGGTTACGGGTGTGGGTGGGGGCGGAAATTCGGCAGCGACTTGTTGCAGTTGTCGCGTCAAAGTCAGACGAGAAAAATCCCCTTGATTGAGATCGGGAATCTGGAGGTTGATGCCGAGTTCGGAAAAGCGATCGCGCAGATAGGTTGCTTTAGCAGAGTGAGGACTCGATGCAAACCCATGCAAATAAATATAAGTCATTTTCCTGGCTAGATTCATCGGTGAAAATTGTACCATTTCCCAAAAAAGCAGTAAGGACAAGGCAGTGCCCTGTCCCTACGTTTTAGGTAAATTGTTGATGGGTGAAAACTGGCGATCGCGCTTGCCAATTATGGGATAGACTGACCACTGCATGGGGGAGCGATCGCCTCGCATCCGAGGAAAAATTTACGAATTGGCGTTTCCCACATGTGCGCTGAACGAGTCAATGGACAATGACGAGACAGATTTAGAAGTCGTCATCGTTATCGAACATGGGAGAATTACCGCCGCCACGGTTCAGTCCGCCGCCATTACCGGGACGATTTCCCGGGCGGTTGCCGGGACGATTTCCCGAGGGGTTGCCGCGATTGGACCGGCGCTCTTGCATGAATTGAGCGAATTGTTCGCGTTGTTCTGGGGTGAGAACCTTGCGGATGGCCAACATTTGCTCGAAGCGCATTTCGCCCATTTCTTGACGCATTTGCATGATGTCGTTATGTTTGGAGCGCAAATCGCGATCGCTGGCATTGGCGCTCATCATCTGTCGCAAATCGCTCATGGCTTGCTGCATTTGCTCTCGTCTCTGGGTCATTTGGTTTTGGTAGCGATCGCGAATGCCTTCAATATCTTGTTGTTGCTCTGGGGTGAGATTGAGTTGCTGAATCCACCGTTGTTCGCCCCCTTGGGGACCGCGATTTCCTCTTCCGGGACGTTGCGCCACCACTTGTTCGGGCAAAGGTTGTGGAATTGCGTAAGCAGCAGCGCCACTGAGGGCGAGCATTAAAGCGGTTAGAATTGCAACGCGACGTAAAAGCATAAAATTTACTCCAATTTTTCCAATTTTGCCCGGTTAGCGGGCTTGACAAACGTGACAGAGTATGATAATCAAAAGTTCCCCGAGAGTTTAAGTGGGGGAGTGAGGGCAGGCAAGGGGAAAATCACGGCGAGAGATCGCCGACTATTCCGCGATCGCCTCATTGGGGAACAGCCACTCACCTTCCGGTGCATCTTCAAGAACGTTATCCCAGGTATTTTCCATAAACGCCTCTATTTGAGCCAGTTCCGTGGCTGTTTGTGGGGGTGGGGCGAGGGTTTTATAGCTGCCCCACACCAACAGCAATCCGGCAGCGAGGGCGGGAGGAAGCAACCACAGATAGGGTTTTGGCTTCGTGGTCGGGGTTGGGAGAGAGTTGGCAGTGCTTGCCATAATTCGCGCTTCTAAATTCCCTGCCGGTGGTGGGGGTTCGGGGCGATGTTGCTGGAGAAACGCCACGAGACGATCGCGATCGCTGGATTGTTCGTTCATAATTGCACTCCCTGGGTTTGCAAAAATTTCCGCATTGCCGATCGCGCGTGGAACAGACGCGATTTCACGGTTCCCACCGGCACCCCCACGATTTCGGCCACTTGTTTTTGTGGCAGATCGGACAAATCGTGCAATACCAACACCGTGCGATGGTCGAAACTGAGGGTTTCCAGTCCGCGCTGCACTAAATCTTGATAGTGCAAGTGCATCAAATCTGGGGTGGGAGTGGCGGGGTGGCGATCGCCGTGGCTATTTGGTAGTATAGCCGCTATCAATCGCCTTTTTTCCTCACGCTGCTTGGCAAATGCCTGTCGGCGATCTTGCGCCACATTCCAACTAATGCGGTACAACCAGGTAGAAAAATGAGCCGGTTGTTTGAGTTTCGGCAACCCTTTCCAGGCGCGCAGAAACACTTCTTGCTCCAAGTCATCCAGGGACGAAGCGCCGCATAGCTGATGCAGAGTAGAGCGCACCTTGCTGTGATAGCGTCGGTACAGATGACGGAAGCTCTCGCGATCGCCGTGTTGGCAACGCTCTACCAAACACTTGTCCGATGACTCCTCTGTGGATTCTTTCCCTGGCACAGTTAAAATGGTGGTCATGGGGATACAGTTTTGACCCAATCTGGGAATCGGGTAGGAGAATCACAACCTCGGGCATTTTTGCATCCGGATCGAGTTTCCGGAGAAAAATCGCACCGATGAGGTGGCCCTCAAGGTTGTTTGATGTCGCTGGGTTTAGACCGGGGGAGGTCAAAAAAGGTTCAAATGCTCTCGCTCAAAATTTTGAGTTCGCCGCAATCCGCTTCTGATGAGGGGTGAAGTGGCGAGGGGCGAGTGGGAGGATCTGCGCCCGATTGTGCAAATCCAGCAAACCGATATTGCCAGCAAGGCGCAGACGGGCCAGAGAGATGAGAAGCGAGTGGCGATCGCTAATCGCTTCTGCGATCGCATCCGCCAAATCCCTTAGCGTTCGATTCTAACTGAGTAGGCACCCTGGATTGCGATTTCCACCGAGATTTTGCCGCCGAGTGGGGACGGATTTCGGATTGGCGGTTATTTATTTATTTGCTTCGCGGTTGGGTACAAAATCCCCCGGGTATGCCCGCAGATTCTGGTACAGGTCCAGAACTTTGCGGGTATAGAGGGCAATCTCGCCGGCGTTGTAAAGGGAAGGATCCCCCGCCACCCACCACGCAGCAGCGCGACGCACCGCCAAAGCTTCATCGTTATCGCTGAGGGGATATTCCCGACGCAATACGTCCTCCATCACGCAGACCAGAATGTGGCGCGCTTTGGTTAAATCGGCAACAAATTGTTCGGGAGTCAGTTCCTCGCCAATGCACAGGCGAGACCAGCGCGGGATATTCGAGGGTTTGATTTTCCAGGGACTGTACAATCCATCTTCCTCTGTGGTGGTCGTGGGTGCTGCCAACCGCAGCGCCTCCACAAGTGCCACGATCTGGGCGTCGGAGACCTGTCCATGTACTGGCAATGCCCACAACACTAAGCTGGTCAACAGTCCGCCCAGCAATATTCGCATAATTTGCCTCTCATGGTACGTCCATTGATTGTGGCTCATACGGGGCAAACTGTCCATATTAAATGGAGTTTTTTCTAAAACTGGAACAATCTTTCTGTGAATCTAGTCGATTGACGGTTGCTTATTGTTAAATTTCCAGATTCGTAGGCGATCGCCTTCGCCCGATCGCCGCGCTCCTAACCCCCGAGTAATGATGCAATTTTAAAATATCTACAGCAAAATTTTTGATGCTTAAATTTCCGAGTGCGGGTAAAATTTATCTATTCCTTTTTGCGCTGCGATCGCAAATTTTTCTCCATGATTTCCCCCGTTCGGCTCGGCTATTGTGGGGCTCGCCATCGGGTTGGGGGGTTCTCATCTGGCACCACAGTCGAGACTTCTGAGGATGGCGCGCCTCCCCTCGGGAGATTGCGCTTGTTTATCAATCGGGAATTTACACGAGTCAATTCAATGAAATAAAAACCCCCTGTGCGGGGGTAAGAGCCAGGAAATTTCTTTTATTTAATAGTATGGCTCAACCCCAAGGCACTTGTCATCCCCCAACTGGGTGAGGACGGGTTTTCACTGGCCGTTAATTCTTCGCTCTGAAGCGGTTTTTTTTGTGAAAATTATGCGCCTTTTCCCTTTGGGAATTCTCGGGTTAAAGCGGTTGGTTTAGCTGGGAAAATATGCTACAAATCAACCCCATCTGGAAAGGCGATTTTAGGATAAAAATCGCCGATGACCGGGCAGCTGAGTTGTCTGGCGATGGGCGATCGCGCCAATAACAGCCCGGATTCCCCCAAAGCAAAAACCCCAGTCACTATAACTGGGGTTATCCTTTAGCGAGTTCTCTCCCTCTCTCGATACTCTTATCGTGGCATAGAGATTTGAGGTATCTCATCAGCCAAATGGCTTAATCCCTCTCAGCCATTTGGCCGATCGCAGAAAAACGCCCTCCGTGGAATCACTGAAACCCCAAAAAAAAACCCCAGTCTGGGAAACTGGAGTGAAAACAAGCGAAGGTATTTTGTTATCGCAATTATGGGGTTAGGGGTCAAGGCAGATCCTCCGCCAAATGGCTGAATTCCTCTCAGCGTTAGGGCGCAGATGGCTCAAAATCCTTGCCAGGAACCGATCGCCTCGCGATTGTCCAAAAATGACATAATATCTAAAATCTGCAATTTGATTCCCCTGTATGACTCCAATTTTTTTCGCCGACAAAGACGGAACCCTCATCGAAACTGCCAGCGGTGCCCAATATGTCAACCATCCGGAAGACCAACGTCCCCTACCGGGGGCCACGGAAGCGATCGCCCAGGTCGCCACTCGAGGATATGCGATCGTGGGCATCACCAACCAAGCCGGCGTGGAAGCCGGACATAAAACCCTGGAAGATTGCATCCAGGAAATGGTCTATCTCCTCCACCTATTCCCGAAAATGGACTGCATTTTTTTCTGTCCCAATTTTAAAGGCCACACCTGTTACAAGGTTTGGTTACAAAAGAGCCACTATCGGGTTCAATCCTACGAGAACGCCACTTATGCTTCCGCGTTTCGCAAGCCGGGATGGGGAATGTTAGAGGTAGCCTTAAAAGAATACCATGCCGATCCATCGGCATGTTTTATGACCGGCGATCGACCCGAAGATTGCGAAGCGGCTACCGCTGCTGGGGTGACATTTATCGACGCCCAACGCTTTCGCCAGGGCGCAGCCGATGACCTATCCCAGCCCAATTCGCCTACGGCTTAATTCTCCCCCAAAACTGTCAATCTATTCCACAGTTACAGTCACGATCGCAAAAATTTCTGTATTATCGATAACTCCCTCAATGTAGTGGGCATTCTTCCCCCATCCATAAACCGGCACCGGATCCGCCGTATGTCCGGGAGTAGACCAAGACACCTGGGGAAATTCTCCCTTTCCCCGATTTTCTAACACATTTAATCCGCCAGTTTCGTGGTCGGATAACACGATAATTAAAGTATCTTTTCTCCCTTTTGCCCAGTCAAATGCCACCTGCACGGCTTTGGCAAATTCCACGGTTTCGGTCACGTTCCGTTCGATATTATTCTGATGACCGGCATGGTCGATTCTGCCCCCTTCAACCATTAAAAATAACCCATCCGGGTCGTTATCCAATATCTTTAACGCCGTGGCGGTCATCTCTGAAAGATGGGGTGCAGAACCGAGTCCGTCAAATTCAAACGGGAGATGACCCTCGGCAAATTGTCCGGAAACCCGGGTGACGCTTTCGGTGTCCATCGCCGCCATTTGTGGCGCATCGGTAATGACCTTGTAACCCGCTTCTTTTGCGGTAGTTGGCGTCATTCCTTCCGCTACTCCGCCAAACAGAACTTCCGGACGAGTTTGCGTTAAATAATCTTTCGCGATCGCCGCTTCGTTGTAACGAGAAATTTCGTGCGCGCCAAATGCGGCGGGAGTCGCATGGGTAATAGTGGTTGTGGTCACTAACCCGGTACTTTTCCCGCGTTCTTGCGCGTATTCTAACAAGGTTTTCAGTTCGGTTTTGTCCCCGGGAATCGCAATACTAATCGTTTCATTGTTGACTTTCATCCCAGTGGCGATCGCGGTTCCCCCCGCCGCCGAATCGGTTATCTGATGGGATGCGGAATGAGTGGTCATTTGAGCTTGGTAGGGAAAGTCCTCAAATGACAGGCTGCCGGCTTCCCCATTGGCATACATTCCCGCCGCTTTTACCTGTTCGACTCCCATGCCATCTCCAATTAACAAAATGACATTTTTCGGCCTCCCCGTTGAACGGATGCAGGCGGTATGCGTCAGCAGAATCACCGCAAAGGCGAGGGATTTTCGGGTAAATTGGCCGAGGGTTATTTTCATAGTTTGCGTTCCGATTTTCAATGCCCGGTGTGTATCTTTAGGATGCCCAAAAAACGGCGGATTGCGCGAAGCAAAAGTTTAAATAATCTTTAATTTTTGCAGCCTCTTATCCTTTCCACAGAAGATCCAGAATCAGGTATGCAGAAAAACCGTTTTGAATTTGCCCATGTCGGCGGGTTTGGTGGCAAAAACTCCCCCTGACCCAGGGGCGGTTTCATGGGCTGTTGCTTGACGAGGGCAATTGGCTGCGATCGATTTGCATCACCACCGGTTGGCGCGCATTTAAAATCAGTCCGTTGTGCCGTTTTAGCAAAATTAATTGCGAGATAGCAAGCAGGACAATTCGCACGATAAACAAAGAGGGATAACAAATAATATGCCTTTTTTTGGGAAACGGTGCTTTGCGAACCAGTGCTTCGGCTAGTTTATATCGGCAGCTTTTTTGACCGCGTTTGGAAATTTGGTAAAATTTGCCGGGAAGGAAATCGCCCCCATTGGCCCAAAAGGCATAGCGTTCTCCCAAGGTAAAATAATGAAATACATTGTTGGCGGAGGAATTGGCAATTAATTTAGGGGAAATTCCCAAGGGATTAAAGGTGACGGTAGAGCGAATTAAATCGGGATAATACGCGGCGATTTGCTGGGCGATTTTGCCGCCCAAACTTTCGCCGGTGACATCGGCGGGTTGGTGACGATCGCGATAGTGTTTCAGCCAAGCGATCGCCCCGGTGGTTTCGGTGGAGTTGAATTGGCGTTCGAGTCGGGCAAAGAACACATCGGGGGTGTCTTCCAACACGCGATCGACGGGATACCAAGACCCAAATCCCCGAATCACTAACACCGGGGGAAAATTGCGGTGCAAGCAAACGCGACCTTCGGCATAAAATCCCGTGGGAGGGTCTTCAAATACGGTTTCCACTTGATAGCCGCCGCGAAGGATTTGCCCGGGTTTATGGCGCAGATAAATGGAAGGGTCGTTGGATTTGAGGGACCAATCCACTGGGGGTTTGGTAAATTGTTCGTAGAGGACGTCCAGGGCATGTCTGCCGGTGATAGGATCCACAAGGTTCGATCCGGTAGCGCTGACCGGACCGCCGGGGATGAAGTCGGCGCGATCGCCCTTGGTTTGTCTCGGTGTGGGTTTGGAATCGTCTGGTCTCGGAGTCACCTGGGGAGTTCCCTCGGATTTTCTCTAGATTTGAGTCAATCCTATCGCATTCCAGCCGCAGGTGAAGCCCTCGGTTGGGGTGAGGGGTGGGGTGGAACCCTGCGCCCCACCCGAAGAGGGAGTTACTGCGGTTGTAAGACGGAACCGGAACTGAAGCGATCGCGATCGTGGGGTTCCATCAAGTTCGTCACATCCGGGCCGCTGGGAATAATGCCCCCAGGATTGAGCGGAAATAAGTTTCCGTAGTAGTCGCGCTTCACGCTTTCGATATTGCAAGTATCGGCTACTCCCGGTTGCTGATACAAGTCGCGCAGATACGGACCGAGGTTGTCGTAGTCGCGAATCCGCCGCCGATTGCATTTAAACAGTCCGTGATATACCACATCAAAGCGAAACAGGGTGGTAAACAGCCGCACATCAGCTAAAGTGAGTATGTTGCCACAAAGATAGCGACGGGTTGCCAATGCGGCGTCGATTTCATCTAAGGTGGCGAATAACTCGTCGCACGCTTTATCGTAAGCGGCTTGGGTTTGTGCGAAGCCGCAGCGATAGACGCCGTTGTTGACACTCTGGTAAATCTTTTCGTTCCAGGTATCGATGTCTTCGCGCAATGATTCCGGGTACAGATCCAGTTCTGGGTGAGTGGCAAATTCGTCAAACTGAGCGTTAAGCATAACGATAATTTCGGCACTTTCGTTATTCACGATCGCCTGTTGCCGATCGTCCCAGAGTACCGGCACGGTACAGCGACCATTGTATCCCGGTTGTGCCAGTTGGTACAGTTCCGGAAGGGTGTGGCAACCTTGTTCCGGGAGATCGAGTACCCAAATGCCCTCATTCGGCGAGGGAGAGACCACCGAAACGGCGATCGCATCTTCGAGACCCTTGAGTGCTCTCACAACCAATGTGCGATGCGCCCAAGGGCATCCCAAGCCGACAAACAAGCGATAGCGCCCGGATTCCGGGGGGAAGGGGTTCCCCGCTTCGGTTCCGATCGCGCCTCTAAACTCACTGGCGGGGCGAACGTAGGATCCGTCGCGATCGCGAGGAGCCATTTTCGACATCATTATCTGCCACATGGTGGTCCAGACAAATTTTCCCAGTCGAATGATATACTTAGATGGCAGGGATTTCCCTTTTTTCCGGTGGGCGTTGGCGCTTGGGCGATCGGGATGTGCAGACTGATTGGATGGTGACATAACTGGGGCAAATTAACGATGACTGAATGGATGAAAACCGAGAGAGTTTCAGAGCTTTTGCAGGCTGAAATTCCCGGCGATCGGGGTTGAGTAACCCCGGTGGTTTTTATTATAATGGATGAATTGCAGGCCAAAAACCGCACGCCCGCTTTCCCGAAACCAGAGGCGCGGGTTCATCTCCCCGCTTGAGCTAACCCTTCACCGACTCAACAGGCGAATTAAAAATTTTTTAGAATGACGCGCTTCGGCGAGAAAGGCGAGGGTACTAAGCAGGTAGCCGAAAACGAACATCCCCACCGGAATGAAAATGGCGGAGTCGAAGTGAGCTTCGGCGATCGAGGAGAGGGCAAATAACAAGCCAAATCCACCCACGGCGACCAGCCAAACAATCATAAACACGAGTACGAATTCCTGCAATTGCATGCGAATGATGACTTCGCTGCCAGTATAATGACGGTGGATTTCCCCGTGAATGATGGGCAAAAAGGAATTGCGGTATTTGATGATGCGGCTGATGCGAAACGATCGCTCGTTGACAACGCCTTGATAGGGTTTCTCGGAACGCTGCCACCGCCATCTCACCAGTTTAACCGGTTCGACCACTTCCGAGAGTCTTTCTCGGACTTCCTCGGGAGTCAGGGTGGTGGTAATCGCAAACTGTTCGCGGGGTACAAGCATGGTGGGTAATTCTCCGGTGGCGATTTGACGGTTCGCAGGCGGGCGATCGCAACCCGGGTTTGGCACATTTTATGGTGCGCGGGAAAAACGCGATCGCTTCGGTTCCTCCCCCCGGGGTTAACGGGGTGGGTAAGGTTGGAAAGCTCTCAACTTTTCACCCCTGATTTGGAAAGCCGATAGAATAACTCAAAGGAATAATTTAAACTACACCAATTCGGAGATTAAGTCAATGAGTTTTAACAATTTGCAATGGCTTTTTGCGATTGCCGTGACTTTGCACAATCTTGAGGAAGGCTTGTGGTTTCCGCAGTGGTCTCAGAAATTCAGTGGATGGCCTCATCCGGTGGGGAAATTTCCCTTTCGATTGGCCGCGATCGTCTTAACGGGACTGGCCTATTTTCTGGCCTATTTATCCGCTTTAGGCGGGAAAGGCAGTCTCGGGGCTTATTTGCTGGCAGGGTATGGGTTTGCCATGTTGGTAAATGTGTTTTTTCCCCACGCGATCGCCACTGCCCGTTTCCGCCAATATATGCCCGGTTTGGCAACCGCGCTGTTGTTGAATCTGCCGATTACTGCCACTTTGTTATATCGTGCAGTTACCGAAAATTATGTGGAATTAAAACCCTTAGCCATCGTCGCTATACTTGTGGCTTTAACCCTAGTTGCATTAATTCAGGGATTATTTAAGGTCGGCAAGGGAATTGAGAATTTGCAATTATTCACTAAATAAAATAACCGTCGGAGGGTAGGCATTGACCACCTGAAATCTATAATGATTAATTCGCCAGA
The DNA here is from genome assembly GCF_055795085.1 of Phormidium sp. CCY1219. Lineage (NCBI taxonomy): Bacteria > Bacillati > Cyanobacteriota > Cyanophyceae > Oscillatoriales > Oscillatoriaceae > Phormidium > Phormidium sp. CCY1219. Next base: position 12,971 of record NZ_JAYFEQ010000354.1, read on the forward strand.
CCAATTGCCAGAGTGGCACAGCAACGGCGCGGTGGTTGAGTGGCAGTGTCTAGACTAAACTGAGAAAGTTCCCCAAGCTTCTGCAGTGGCGGATCCACCGCCACGAGTTCGATGAGCGCCCATCAAGGTCTCCGATGTGACGATCGCGGGGCGCAGAGGCGAGAGGAACTCTCTCAACAGCACGGTTGATGCTGTTTTGAGGCAACAGTAGTACATTTGGGTATAGGAAAACTCCGTTATCTGGCGATCGCGTGGTGGCGATCGCTTTTTCTTTGCGGGCAAGGGGCGAGGGTATCCCTCAATACCCCTAGCTTCACTCGGCAAATATTCCGAAAGATAGAGTGGCAATTCTGTCGCAAGATTGACAGTTTTTTCTCAAAAGGTCCGCTACAGTAGAAGCATAACTTACCGCACCCACTGTGGTGCAGATAAAACAGACCGCCAAAGGTCTTTTCAGTAAATCCTTATTAATCCCATCCCGTCAGAGGTTCTCTGGCGGGATTATAATTTGCGGCGAGATTGCCCCCCTGGGGCGCGCCCCACGCATCCTGACCCCAGGGGAGACCCGCAATCGGTTTTCCCCCTCGGGGGTTGCCTTCAGGCTTCCACCAAGGCAAACTGTTTTTGGCGATAGGTTTGCTGACAGGGAAACGGCTGTTCGATAAACCAATGTTCGCCGCCCTGTGCGTTGAGAGAAGACACTTGCGAACCGGCGCTTTCAAATGCGCCATGCATGCAAATATTCCCTTCATGGTCGCACAAAATCCCCTGGGCCGTTTCCAGGGTAAATTGACCTTGGTGACGCTGGCACAACAGTCTGACGCGCCCTTCGCGGGAATGGGGGGACAAAGAGTCGCTCACGCCTCCCGCAGAAAAGAGTTTGGCAAAATCAAACTCGGCGCGATCGCGGCACCATCCGCTGTCAATAGCATGGGAAATTACCTCGGGATGACGCAAGTCTCCCGCATTTCTGATGCTCAAAGCGTTAGAAATCGATCGCGTTTTTTCGGTGACTCGTTGCGCCACCCAATATTGTCCCGCCGTTTCTAATACCCAGGCTTCATCTTTATCGGCAATGAGAAAAGAATTGTGATAATTCATGGCGAAATCTTCGGCACAATTGCCCCCTTGACCGTATTTTTCCAGCAAGTCGGTGATGACTTCGAGCGCCGCAAAAGCGGTTTCGCCGCGTTCTAATCCTAAGCGGACTAAATCCATGCCCAGCAGTCCGCTATTTTCGTAGGGTTCCACGGTCCAAACCGCTTCGTTTCCAATCGCGACGCCACATTCATTCGCGCCCATTTCCGCCCCCCACATCCAGCGCGGTTGGGAAAGAATTACCGCATGGGTTGTTTCCACTTGCGGAATTTTGAGATAGGTGCAGTTCACCCAAGGGTCGGAGTGGGTGGTGGCGGGAATGACGATAACTTCTTGAATTTCTCCGGCGGGGCGATCGCTGTTTTTCCCGAAGATAACATCTCCGTTGACGGTGGCATCGGGTAACGCCACAAAGGTATCGCACATAACAGATTCTCCTACAGATGGGTGGGTTATTTTATTTTGTCATAAATTTCCCCCAGTGAGGAGCATCCCGGAACCACTCTCGCGGTTTTGGATTCGGCGGGAATTTAGGCAGGGTTTGCGGTCTTGACGCGCGGCCATTATCGCGCTAGATTGAATGCAAAATTGCAGGAGCGGGTTGGAATGAAATATGTAAAGGCGGAGGAGTCGGACTATCCGACATGTCCTCACTGTGAGGCAAAAATCATGGAGGTGAAATTTAAAGACCTTTTTGCAACCAGTTGGTTAGCCTCTCGCAAGTTAATCTTTTTTTGTCCGAGTTGCTCGAAAGTGTTGGGCATTTCCGATGCCGATCGCGCTTAAGCGGTTGATAGGGAAGGAGACATTCGCGATTCCGAGGGAGCAATAGCGGCGATCGCGCTATTTTGTCATTGCAACTTCATAGAAATGTCATGGTGATGTCACAGGGTCTCGCTACAGTGAAACATAGCAGCCAAAGATTTGTCTGCACTCCCTGTAACAACAAAACTCCCCTTCACGCGAAGGGGTTTTTTTTATGACCAAGCTCGATCGCGCCACCTCCATTCCCTTCACCCCCTCAGCAACCGAGTTAACCGAGTGGGCTCATATAGTATAACCTCGTTGCCTCACATATACTTCTGACAAACACAATTAGTCCGCGTAGGCGAACTTAACTTGCCCAGGCGCGATTTCAATCCCCCGCCTAAATATACTGTTCTTTGCCCCAATAAATTACAAATTACCAACAAAATGCAGGTAAACCCGATCGCGGTAGGGGGAGTTTCGGGAACTCCAGTGAAAACGGGAACGGGAGTGCCACCCCCCAAAAATTAATCTTACCTTAACCTCTGCCAGAAAGCGGCAAACAGGGAGTAAAATCGAGGCGCTACAATCGTCGATAATAGTCCGGAACACGGAAGACACTCGCCTATGGATCCCACAGAAAAATCAGCCATGTCCCCCACCCTGAGAGGAGAAAGTGCTCTGGCGGCCATTGTTTTTACCGACGTAGAGTCCTTTACCCCAAAAATGGCAGCGGATGAAACCCATACCCTGAGTTTAATCCAGCGGGATTTCGATTTAATGAACAAATATTGCCAAGAATTTGAGGGGCAGGTCCTCAAATCTTTAGGCGATGGATTGTTAATGTATTTCGTCAGTGCAGAGAAAGCCGTAAAAAGCGCCATTGAGATCCAAAAACAACTGATTTGTGCGGCAGAAAAATTAAGCGATCGCGACATACTCAAACATCGAATCGGCATTCACTTAGGCGATGTTTACTTCAACGGGACCGACGTGATGGGCAATGGCGTCAACATGGCGGCGCGACTGCAAACCTTAGCCACGCCGGGGGGAATTTGCCTATCCCAAACCGTCTACGACGTAGTAAAAAATCGCTTAAACATGAGCGTCACCTACCTAGGGTTGAGAAATCTCAAAGGCATTACCGAATCGGTTCCCGTTTACCAAATATTACCCCCCGCTTCTTCCAAAGCCACCCTCACTCAAAACGTATTCATATCCTATCGCGCCCAAGACCCCGATCGCGCCCTCGCCCAAGAATTTTCCCAAGCCTTAGCCGCCGCCGGACATCACACCTTTATGGCTGGCGAAAGCATTAAAATCGGCGAACATTGGGCCTCGCGCATCGATCGAGAACTGCAAACCTGCGATTACTTATTGCTGCTTTTGTCCGAAAAATCCGCCACCAGCGAAATGGTCACCGAAGAAGTGAGGCGCGCCAAACAACTGCGAGACACTCGCAACACCAACCAACCCACAATTCTCCCTATTCGGGTTAACTTTTCCCTAGATTCTCCCCTAAATTACAACCTGCGCGGATACCTCGATCGCATCCAGCAGCGCCAGTGGAATTCCCCCAAAGACACCCCCAACTTAATCGAAGAAGTGCTGCAGCTTCTCGCCGCCGGCGCAACCCCAGAAACCACCGAAGAAATCCGACCCGTAACCCCGCAAACCTGGGACAGTTTAGACAAACCCCCCATGCCCGTAGCGGTTCCCGAATTACCCGAAGGGCAAGTAGATTTAGCCTCAGTCTTTTATATCGATCGCCCTCCCATCGAAGCGCGCTGTTACGAAACCATAATTCAACCCGGTTCCTTAATCCGAATTAAAGCGCCGCGACAAATGGGAAAAACCTCCCTCATGGCGAGAATTTTGCATCATGCAGCCAAAGAAGGCTATCGCACAGTACCCTTAAGCTTTCAACTTGCCGATGGCAAAGTTTTCAGCGACCTAGACCGATTTTTAAAGTGGTTTTGTGCCAGCGTGGGGCGTCGCCTGCGTTTACCCAACCAATTAAACGACTATTGGGACGAAATTTTTGGCAGCAAAGATAACTGCACCGCCTATTTTGAAGAATATCTCCTGGAAAATATTTCCACCCCCCTCGCCCTGGGTTTAGATGAAGTAGATTGCATCTTTCAACATCCCGAAATTGCTGCCGATTTTTTTGGGTTATTGCGCGCGTGGCATGAAGACGCCAAAAACCGCGACATTTGGAAAAAACTCCGCTTAGTCGTGGTTCATTCCACGGAAGTTTACGTGCCGATGGATATCAACCAATCCCCGTTTAATGTAGGATTGCCGATAGAATTGCCCGAATTTACCCCGCAGCAGGTTTATGAATTAGCCCGATTGCACGGACTGGATTGGCAAGCCAACCAAACTTCGCAATTAATGGCAATGGTAGGCGGGCATCCCTATTTAGTTCGGTTGGCGCTTTATCACATTGCCCGCCAAGATACAAACCTCACCGATTTGTTGCAAAATTGCCCCACCGAAGCCGGACTCTACGGGGACCATTTGCGACGGCATTTGTGGAATTTAAAACAGCATCCGGAGTTAGCCGCTGCAATGGAAAAAGTCGTCAGTGCGGGGTACGCGCCGATGCGCTTAGAAGCCACCACTGCATTTAAACTGCATAGCATGGGATTAGTGCATCTGCAAGGAAATGACGTAACGCCGCGCTGCGATTTGTATCGGCAATATTTCCGCGATCGCCTCGATTATAGCGAGGCGCAGCAGACCCACAGTTAAGGCAAACCATCAGCAAAAACCGAGGCGACCATGACACAATCCGAGTATCAAGTTGGCGGTTCCCTGCCCGTTAATGCATCCACTTACGTGCGGCGTCAGGCGGATGAAGACCTGTTTCAAGGGTTAAAAAAAGGCGAATTTTGCTACGTACTCAATTCCCGCCAAATGGGCAAATCTTCCCTGCGGGTGAGAACCATGCAACGACTGGAAGCTGAGGGATATGCTTGCGTAGCAATCGACCTCACCCGCATCGGTTCCCAGCAGGTGACCCTCGAGCAGTGGTATGCGGGAATGGTGCGAAATATTTGGAGTAGTTTAAACCTCTCCCAAACGGTCAATGTACGCCGCTGGTGGCGCGATCGCGACTCCCTCACCCCGATTCAGCGCTTGAGCGAATTTCTCGAAACCGTGGTATTAGCTTCGATTTCCCAACCCATCGTGATTTTCATCGATGAAATCGACAGCATTCTCAGCTTAAACTTCGCCATTGATGATTTTTTTGCCTTAATTCGCGCCTGTTACAATCAGCGAGTAGACCACCCGGCGTATCAACGCTTAACCTTTAGTTTGTTAGGCGTCGCTACCCCTTCGGATTTAATTCAAGACAAAACCCGCACCCCGTTTAATATCGGTCGCGCTATCGAATTATTTGGGTTTAAAACCGAAGAAGCCTGGCCCTTAGTTCCCGGATTGGCGGAGAAAATCGACCCTGCGCCGGAGGTGCTAGCGGCAATTTTGCACTGGACCGGCGGGCAGCCTTTTTTAACCCAAAAAGTCTGTAAAATTGTATTGGGAAATGCCCAATCTGGTTCTGGGGAAAGCAGCAAAATTGACCATCCGGGGGAGTGGGTGGCGCAGTTGGTGCGATCGCGAATCATCGAGAATTGGGAAGCGCAGGATGAGCCAGAACATTTGAAAACCATTCGCGATCGCCTGCTGCGAAACGAACAGCGCGCCGCACAGTTACTTGGGGTGTATCAGCAAATCTTACAACAGCAGGAAATTAAAGCCGATGATAGTACGGAACACATGACCTTGCGGCTATCGGGATTGGTGGTGCGCCGCGACGGAGTGCTGCGAGTTTCCAATCCGATTTATGGGGCAATTTTCAATCGCGACTGGGTGGAAAAGCAGTTAGGAAATTTGCGTCCCTACTCGGAAGCGATCGCCGCTTGGTTAGCCAGCGATCGCTCGGATGAATCCCGCCTATTGCGCGGAAAAGCCCTGCAAAATGCCCGGGAGTGGTCGAAAGGAAAAAATTTGAGCGATCGCGACTATGAATTTTTAGCCGCCAGTCAAGAATTAGAACTGCAAGAAGCGCAAAAAGAATTAGAAGCCAAACGCCAAGCGTTGGAAGCGGATCGGGTAAAAAAGGCGTTAGAAGCAGAAAAAAAAGCCAATCAACTGTTAGCGCAAGCGCAACAAAAAGCGATTCAACGGTTGCGCTGGGGACTGGTGGGACTGACGATCGCTGCATTGTTGGCGGCGGTATTAATTGTCTGGACCGATCGCACCCTAAAATACTCGCAAAAACTGCTAAAATCTGCCACCCGACTGGAGCGATCGGGGGTGATGACTTGGCGAGAATTTGAAGCAGGGGGAGCAAAATTGGACGCTTTAATAGCGGCGATACAGCAGGGGCGAGAATTGAAAGCCTTAGCGGGCACAAACTTGCCCCTACAGGCGTATCCGGCGATCGCCCCCCTGTTGAGCTTGCAGAAAATGCTCGATCGCATCGAACCGACCCCCGCGCCCCTGATTGCCAATTCTACGCCCCTCTCGAGCCTCAGTTTCGCCCCCAGAGTCACCGAGGCGGGGATGCTGGCGACTGGGGGACGCGATGGCATTGTGAGATTGTGGACCTTGGGTGGGGAGGCGATCGGGCAGTTTCGCGCCCATCAAGCGCCGATTTACGAAGTCGCCTTTAGCCCCGATCGCAAGTACCTCGCCACCGCTAGCGCTGACGGAACCGCCCGCGTGTGGACCATTGAGGGGGAACCGGTAAGCGAGTTGAAAGGGCATGCCGGAGAAATATATAGTGTGAGTTTTGGCCGCGATCGCCAGCATTTGGTCACCGGGGGAGCCGATGGCACCCTGCGAATCTGGCGGATTTCCGGGGAAAGCGAAGTAGAAGCGATCGCGCACAAAGCCAGCGTGCGAACCGTTCGTTTCAGTCCCGACGGACAATACATTGTGAGTGCTGGAGACGATGGCATGGCGCGACTGTGGAAGCGCAATGGCGAACCGATCTATCAGTGGACCGGACATCAAGGCCCGATCCACAGCGCGAGTTTCAGCAGCAACAGTCAATTTATCGCCACTGGGGGAGCGGATGGCACCCTGCGCCTCTGGTGGAACCGATCGCCAAAGCAGCGATCGCAATGGAAAGCCCATGAAGGAGAAGTCTATCGCGTCAGCTTCAGTCCAGACAGCGAATGGCTGGCCACAGCCGGTTCCGAGGGCACGGCGAAGGTGTGGGACCGCGAAGGCAACCTGCTGGCAGAATACTCTCACTCGCACATTAACAGTCTCGCCTTTCCCCCCCCGTATTCCGCCGCCGATCCCCCTCAACTCGTCACCCTCGCCAAAGATGGCACGGTGCAACTGTGGCAAATTCACGGATTAAACGCACTGCTCGATCGCGGATGTGCCGCGCTCGGCCAAACCGACCTTTCCCGCGATGCACTCACCCAACTCTGCCCCGAGGCGCAACCCACCTCTCTCACTCCTTAGCCCGCGTAGGAGCAGCTCGGTCCGGATTTAGCCCTACCCTGACCCAGGGTTTTTTCACATTATATCTCTCCTTCCAATTTGGGTAATTTCAGCAACACGCCGACAAAGAACCAGTAAAGGATGTTTATCGGTGTTATACGCAGGGGATTGTAGAAGGGAAAAACGGTGATTACAACCAGAAAAATCCAGAAACAGATGCCATAACTGCGCCATCTTTCATCGCGCAAAGAATACCACGATTTAAAGGTAAGATAGAGAAGGGCAAAAATCCAGGACAAAAACGCCAGTATGCCCAACGGTCCGATTTCATAAAGTAATTTACCGTGGTAGGATTCTATCAATCTTGTCGCCCCAAAGATGCGCGCAGAATTGGTGGCGCGACCCAATCCTTGACCCAGCAATCCAATATTCTCTTGAACGATCCAATTAAACTGCTCGTAAAGCCATTGAGGGGGTGGGGCATATTGCCAGCGCCCGATTAAACTTTCCACGCGGGCTTGAAAAAAATCGGGGGCGATCGCCAACGCGATTGCGAACATCAGGGCGATAACCGCGCCCACGGCGATCGCCCGTTTGGCAGTGCTTAACGTCACCGCCAGCAAAATAATCCATGCAGTGGGAACCAAAATCAGGGCCACTCCCTGACCGGATAAAAGAGTGGCAATAAAGATACAAATAATCGTTCCGATGCCAATGATTCGCCAGAGTTTTGACGGTTCGCTGAGTGTAGAGGCAAAGCTAAAAAATGCCGTAGAAATCAGAAACCACGCCCAAGTAATGGGGTTTAGAAACGTACCGGGTAAGTCGATCGCGTTGTGCTGGGGACTGTAAAACAGCGCGCCGCCGACAAAACAGCGGGCATCTAAGGAGGCGCGAAATAAGTCTTCTCCCGCCAATTCGTTGGTATTTTGGCACACTCCGGCGCGCAGCATTCCATACTGAATAAAGCTGAGAGTGCAGCAGACGATCGCGAGAATTAGAAGCAAGCGGGTTAGAAACAAAAAGTCGCGGCGATCGCGCATCAACCAGTAGGCACAAACCATCAGGGGACAGTATCCCAACAGCGCTTTTCCCCCCATGAGTCCCATCATTAACGGTTGCTCGTTTTCCGCCAGAGGTTCGACGAATTGTTGCCACCCATTCACCGACAGCAGAGTGAGCAAACAAGTAGCCAGCAACAGTCCGAGAGGCAGCATCAAAACTTTTGGATGGGGGAGGGATTTTCCCTGCTGAAAATTCCGCAAAAATAAGGCGATCGCCGCCGGAATGTAGAAAAAATCAACCATCCAACGCCACAGCATATTTCCCCCACCGATGCCATAGGTGACAGTTCCCGCAAAGGGCATGTAAATCAGCATTGCCCACACGCCGGCGCGCGGATAGCGATAGGCTAAACTGATGACCGTGAGGGAGGTCAGCGTTAATAATCCGAATTGGGGATAGAGGAACGCGACGATTAGGCTAATTCCTCCAATTATTCCGAACCATGCTATCAGTTTTTTATCCGGCATTTTTGCTATCGTTGGCTCAATGTTCTTATGCATTGTAAGCTCCCTTTAACCACCCCTTTCACCCGGTTTGCTGACGTTAGTCAAGCGCTTGTCGCTGCTAGAGGAGTATCCATAGGCGATCGGGTCTGAGGGATAGTTTTTTAGGCATTGGTGCCCTAAGCACTTAGGCAAAATAAGCAAGCAGGTTTTCACTCGTGAACTCGTTTAACTCGTTCCCAGGCAGGAGCCTGGGAACGAGTTAACGCTTTTGATGAGGTTATAACCATTAAAAAATAGGCTGGTTTGTAGCCAGCCTACGAGAAAATTTAGCTCATCAAGCCCTTTTTTCAACGGGAGACCTATACACTTCCTTCTTGGGGCTTGAGCCACTTGGTCAAGGTGGTATTGATAGAGTTTCCGATTTGCTGCTTCAAGCGCCAAGACGCAAATGCCTTCTCGTAATCTTCGCCCTTAAGCTCGTAAGTTCTCCAAACCTTGAGGGCCAGGAACAACCCCCACAAGAAAACAATCGGCAAAGACCAAGTAAGGGCGTGAGCTGTGGCGAGGTTCAACAGCACCAAGAAGGAATTAACGATTGCATAGCGAATGACATTGTTTTTCAATCTCGTGCTGCGGAAGGTATCGAATGCTTGCCGTTCCTTAAACTCCCCGTGATGGGCGAGCCACTCGTGTTCTGCTTCGGCGAGACGATCGGAAGAAATGCCTAATTCATTGGCCATTTCCACCAATTGAGAGCGGGAGAATTCGCCCTTATCGGTTTTGCGAGCGATCGCTAAATGCAAAATTTGCTGGACATCTTCTTGTGCGTAATAGTCGGCCATTGTTCGTTACTTAATAAAATACCGATAGATTTTAAACAGTAGAAAAACTCTACTGTCATTTGTTTATTCTATTGTAACCCGTTCGAGGAGAAAAGTCAGATTGATGGTGTACGGGTGACTCTCCCCGATGGAAAGGCAAGAGAGTGGGGAAAAATAATGTAAGGTAACGCCGCTGTCGAGCATAGTGGCGAAGCCGCGATCGCCCGTTGGGATACGGGAATCCGCCCTAGAAACGCCCGGAGTATGGACTCAAGCGCACCATACCAGCCGCGATCGCCCCTCCTCGCCTTACCCCAAACCAAGAGAATTTGGCGAGAAAATTTTAAACGTTCCTTTCGGAAATTCCCAAATTTTTCTACAGTAATGTATGAAGTCAGCTAAAAACCCTTTAAACAACACTTTTCCCAAAACTCAGAGTCAACCCTAAGCTGAACGTTATCCCTATTTTGCCCACCGGAAACTCATTACTATGCCAGTCAACCATACCTTTCTTTATTCTGCAGCCCTAGAATATGCCATCGATCGCTACCCGCCGATCGTTCCTCCAGACACCTCCCTCGAAGACATCCTCACCCTGATGAGTCAACTGCGAAGTAGCTGCCCGTTGCCCGTTTCCAATTCCACCACCGACCCCAAAACCGCCCCCTCAGTGCGAGCAAGTTGCCTCCTGATTCTCGAAGGTGCAACCCCGGTATCCGAGCAACTACAGACCCTTTGCGAAACCGGTCAACCATCTGCGGTTCCTACAGAGATTTCCCCGCGCAATATCGGAATTTTCACCGAACGAGATATCGTGCGGATGACGGCGGAGGAAATCGACCTCAAACAGGTAAAAGTTGGAGAGGTAATGACCTTTCCCGTCACCAGTTTGACCCAAACCAATTCGGAAGATATTTTTACCGCTCTGTCTTTATTTCGCCAACATAGAATTCGCCATCTCCCCCTATTTAACCAGGAAGGTGAGTTATTGGGAATTGTCACCCCGGAAAGCATCCGACAAGCCTTGCAACCGGTGAATTTGTTTACCAAATTGCGCTATGTGAAAGACGTGATGGCGTCCCAGGTCGTTCACGCCCCCGAGACAGCCCGGGTGTTAGATTTAGCCCAAATTATGGCCAGGGAACGGGTGAGCTGTGTGGTGATTTGTCAGCAGGGCGATCGCGAAAATTCTGCCACATCAAACCCCACAATTCCCGTGGGAATCGTCACCGAACGCGATATCGTCCAATTTCAAGCCCTGCAACTGGAAATGGCAAAATTGCAAGCCAAAGATGTAATGAGCGCCCCGTTATTTTGCCTCAGTCCAGAGGATTCCTTGTGGTTCGCCCACCAAGAAATGCAGCGGCTACACGTGCGACGGCTGGTGGTATCGGGCACTTCGGGAGAACTCCTGGGCATTGTTTCCCAAACTAGCTTATTACATGCATTAGGTCCGACAGAAATGTACGGCTTAATTGAAGGATTGCAGCAGGTGGTAGAAGACCGCACCCAAGAATTGGAACAAGCAAACCAACAATTGCGCCATGAAATCGAAGAGCGCAAAAAAGCCGAAACCGCACTACAAGCCGCCCACGATAATTTACAAGAACTGGTGGAAGAACGCACTGCAGCTTTGAAAGCCACTAACGAACAGCTCAAACGCGATATTCAAGAGCGTCAGCGCGTGGAAGCTGCTTTGCGAGAATCCGAATCCCAACTGCGCCAACAAGCCCGGGAACTCGAAGCGGCGATCGCCGAACTGCAACAAACCCAATTCCAGCTCATTCAAGCCGAAAAAATGTCCGGTCTCGGTCAACTTGTCGCCGGGGTTGCCCATGAAATTAATAACCCAGTTAACTTTATCTATGGCAACCTTTCTCATGCCAATCAATATATTAAAGATTTACTTGAATTGATAGACCTTTACGAGGAACATTATCCCGAACCCGTCCCGGACATTCAAGACTTCATCGAAGACCGAGACCTAGAATTTCTCGTCAGCGACTTGCCCAAACTGCTCGCTTCCATGCAAGTTGGAGCCGAACGCATTCGCAATATTGTTCTGTCTTTACGCAATTTTTCCCGCCTGGATGAAGCGCAAATGAAGCGCGTGGATATTCACGAGGGATTGGATAGTACCCTGCTGATTCTTCAGCATCGTCTGAAAGAAGTCTCGGGAACGTCAGAAATTGACATTATTAAAGAATATGGCGACTTGCCCCGGGTGGATTGCTATGTCGGTCCGCTCAATCAAGTGTTTATGAATATTCTTAGCAACGCGATCGATGCTTTAGAATCGGTAATCGGTTCAAATGACAAACCACAAATGACCCATGACCAAGGACAAAAAACCATTCGCATTTCCACCGATCGCCTGGGAAGCGATCGCATTGTTATTCGCATCGCCGATAACGGTCCGGGGATGAGCGAAACCTTGCGCCGCCGCATATTTGAACCCTTTTTTACCACGAAACCCGTAGGGTCGGGCACGGGATTGGGATTATCTATTTCTTATCAAATTATTGTAGAAAAACATGGCGGTCGATTGGAATGCATTAGCGCTCCATCCCGAGGTTGCGAGTTTATTATCGAAATTCCCGTGCAGCAATCGCAGCACAACCAATCTTTATTCTCTTCTTCTCAGTTTAAATCTAAAAGAAAGAACCGGAAGAATTAAAAGTTGAACCTAAAAAATGAGACTTAAAAATTTATCTCGATTAGCGCCATGCGATCGCCGACTTGCCAAGGGGGAATTTCTAGCCGTCCGGTGCTTTTTCTGACGAGGCTAGCGGTAGGGGCGCGATATAGCCTATCTTGGTAAAGTGACTAAGACGAACTCGCGAACCAGTTAGGAAAAGTCCGTGCTAGATATCAAGCAAATCCGGAAAAACCCAGAAGAAGTCCAGCAGCGCCTCAAGAAGCGCGGCGAAGGTTACGAATTGCAGCCGATATTGGATCTCGATCGCCAGCAGCGGGAATTAGAAACCGAGCGATCGCAGATGCAGGCGCGGAGTAACGAAATCGGCAAAGCGATCGGGCAAAAAATGAAATCGGGAAGCAAACCGCAAGACCCCGATATTCTGGCACTGAAAGAAGAAGGGAACCAACTCAAAACCCAACTCAGTGACCTCGAACCCAAAGAAAAACAACTCAAAGCGCAACTCGACGAATTACTCTTCGCCCTACCCAACTTACCCAGCATCTCCACTCCCGAGGGTAAAAGCGAAGACGACAACGTAGAAGTGCGTCGCTGGGGGGACGAATACCTGCCGAAAAATCCGGATATTCGCCCCCATTGGGAAATTGGCGAACAAATGGGAATTATCGATACCGAACGCGCGGTGAAAGTGGCGCGCAGTCGGTTTGTCAGTCTGGTGGGTGCCGGTGCAGCCTTAGAACGGGCCTTAATCAGCTTCATGCTCGACAAGCAAATCGAAGCCGGTTATCTGGAAGTGATGCCGCCGATTTTGATTAGTAGCGAATCCCTGCGCGGCACCGGGCAACTGCCGAAATTTGCCGAAGAGAGCTTCAAATGTCGCGACGATGACCTGTGGCTGACCCCCACGGCGGAGGTACCGGTGACGAATTTGTACCGGGATGAAATCCTCTCTACAGATGAGTTGCCGATTTACTATTGCGCCTATACCCCTTGTTTTCGCCGGGAAGCGGGAGCCTATGGCACGGATCAGCGCGGATTGATTCGATTGCATCAATTCAATAAAGTTGAATTGGTAAAATTCGTCCATCCCGATCGCTCCGAGTCGGAACATGAATCCCTGGTGAGAGATGCAGAAGCGATTTTGCAAGCCTTAAAGCTGCCATATCGAACCATCGAACTGTGTAGCGGCGACTTGGGTTTCTCGGCGCAGAAGTGCTATGACTTAGAGGTGTGGCTGCCCTCGTCGGGGCGGTATCGGGAGATTTCCAGTTGCTCGAATTTTGGGGAGTTTCAAGCCAGACGGGCCAATATTCGGTTTAAAGAACCGGGTAAGAAGGGGACGCAATATTTGCATACCTTGAATGGGTCTGGGTTGGCGATCGGGCGCACGATGGCGGCGATTTTGGAAAATTATCAACAAGCCGATGGTACGGTTCGCATTCCCGAGGTGTTGCAACCTTATCTGGGGAAAAAAGTGTTGTAACTTGACAAAGGGGAGGATTTGTGGTAAATAATTCCCTCGCCTGCTGGGAATCGGAGACAACCGAGGCGGCTTGAGCTTAAGATAAATAAAAATAGGTTAAAAACTGGCTCGAAGCAGTCAGCTAAACTTAAGCACGGAGTTTCACTGGGGTTTTTCATGTCAGTATTGGCAGCGATCGCGGTTCTGGGGGTTTTGATCTTCGTTCACGAACTCGGCCATTTCATGGCAGCTCGCTTGCAGGGCATCCATGTCAATCGCTTCTCGATTGGATTCGGACCGATTTTGTGGAAATATCAAGGCCCCTCAACCGAATATGCGCTTAGAGGTTTTCCCTTGGGCGGATTTGTCGGGTTCCCCGATGACGACCCCGACAGCGATATTCCTCCCGAAGACCCGAATTTGCTACGCAACCGCCCTATCCTGGATCGGGCGATCGTGATTAGCGCCGGGGTGATTGCAAATCTGATTTTTGCCTATGTGCTTCTCGTCGGGCAAGTGGCAACTGTAGGCGTTCAGGAATTTAACTACGAACCCGGGGTGTTGGTGGCCCAGGTGATGTCCGAGGATACGGCAGCTTATCGCGCCGGCATCAAGTCCGAGGATGTGATTCTGGCAGCCTCAGGTGAGGCATTGGGGGATTCTCGCCAAGCGGTGAAACGCCTGATGAAGGTGATTCAAAGCCATCCCAACCAACAACTCGATTTGCTGGTTGAGCGCGATGGCGAAGAAATTTCCCTGGATATCACCCCCCAACGCGCTGAAGATGGCAAAGGGATTATTGGCGTCCAACTCGCACCCAATGGCAATGTGATTCGCGATCGCGCCGATAGCATTCCCGACGCCTTTACCTCCGGAGCTTCTGAGTTCCAACGCATCGCCTTGTTAACCGCCCAAGGCTTCGGACAGTTAATTCGCAACTTTAGCGAAACCGCCGATAAAGTCTCCGGCCCGGTGGCGATCGTGGCGATCGGTGCCGATATCGCTAAGTCGGATGCCGCTAATTTGTTCCAGTTCGCCGCTTTAATTAGTATCAACTTGGCCATTATCAATATTTTGCCTTTACCCGCTTTAGATGGCGGTCAGTTGGCCTTTTTGCTCATCGAAGGCGTGCGCGGCAAACCTTTGCCCACCCACATCCAAGATGGCGTCATGCAAACCGGCTTGATGTTATTGTTGGGTCTCGGCATTTTCCTGATTATTCGCGATACCGCTCAACTCGATTGGGTACAACAATTGTTTGAATAATCGCGAATTAAACGGGGTGTAAAAACAGAAGAATTGAGAATTGAGAGTTGATTGATGCACTTCTTAATTCTTAATTCTTTTCTGTTTTTTTAGCACGGTGGCGAATCATCTTGCATACTTGCTAGAAGAGGCAAAGCCACCTTTCTTGCGTTCCCAGGCAGAGCCTAGAAACCACTAGGCAAAATGACCAATGACCAATGACAAATGACCAATGACCAATTATGAACATTACCCGGAAATGGGCGGTGACGAAGCAGCGATCGCTCGAATTGTTGATTCGCTTAAAGCGACTGTATCCCGAGGCAAAATGTACCCTGAATTACGAGACGCCAGTGCAGCTATTGGTGGCGACGATTCTTTCGGCGCAATGTACGGACGATCGCGTGAATAAAGTGACGCCAGAATTATTTCGGCGCTTTCCCGATGCGGCGGCGATCGCGGCGGCGGATATTGAAACCTTAGAAGAATTAATTCGCTCTACGGGATTTTATCGCAATAAAGCCAAAAACATCCAACGGGCCTGTCGGGCGATCGTAGAAAAACACAAAGGTCAGGTACCCAAACGGATGGAATTGCTGTTGGAATTACCGGGAGTGGCGAGAAAAACGGCTAATGTGGTGTTGGCGAATGCCTATGGTATCAATCAAGGGGTGACGGTGGATACCCACGTCAAGCGACTGTCGCAACGATTGGGGTTGACCGAAAACACCGATCCGGTGAAAATCGAGCGGGATTTAATCCGACTGTTACCGCAACAAGATTGGGAAAATTGGTCGATTCGATTGATTTATCACGGGCGGGCGGTATGTACGGCGAAAAAACCCGCTTGCGATCGCTGCGAATTGAGCGATTTATGTCCGGCGGCGCAGATTCCGGTAGAAAATGCGATCGCCGCCGAACAAAACTAGGGCCTCGATTCAGTGGCGGCGGATGTTTCCCACACAAAAGGCGATCGCCTCCTTTCCACTCGGATAAAAGGCTTTTTTAAGTACCACACAGTCGCAGTTTTGTCAACCATTGGGGAAAAAATAGCGGAAAAAAATCAGCCGGATGGTAGCGATCGGCAAAAATTGCCGGGAATTTTTGGGAGATTAACCGATCGCACGGCTACATTCATCCCCTAATATCCGCTAGAATGGAAGATGCTGTCTTTTTTTAGAGATAAAACTCCCACATGGCAAAGAAAAGCATGATCGAGCGCGAAAAGAAGCGCCAAAAGCTGGTTGATAAGTACGCCGCCAAGCGCCAAGAATTAAAAGAACAGTTTGATGCGGCCACGGATCCCGAGGAAAAACTGGAGATCCACCGCAAATTGCAACAACTGCCCCGCAACAGCGCCCGCAATCGCCTGACCAACCGTTGCTGGTTGACCGGACGTCCGAGAGGATACTATCGCGATTTCGGTTTGTGTCGCAATGCGCTGCGGGATATGGCGCACAAAGGGCTGTTACCCGGTGTCGTAAAATCGAGCTGGTAAAAAAGATGGTCGATTTTGGATTTTAGATAGATCGGGGGGTTGAACCCCCAAATCTAAAATCCGTGGGTAGGGAAACTAAGCGCCGCCGCAGCAGCGGTCGATTCCCAAGCTGTCGAGCAGCAGATCGCTGACAGCATTGGCGATCGCGAATTCGCCATAGAAGCTCTTAGAAAAGTCAAATGACTGCATTTCGGTGACGATGGCAATCACCAGAGAGCCTAAGTCATTTTCCCCTTCCATGCGTTGTCGCACGAAGATTTGAGCCGCTCTTTCGGCAATATGGGCGTTGACTGGCTCTGGGATAAATTCGCGATCGAGCCAATCGTGCAAGGATTTTTTCAACCATTGACCCTCTTGCAAAGCATTCTCCGCCGGGGGCAAAACGATCGGTTTGATAGGTTCACTCATCGCCAAAGAAATTTCCTGTAATAGTTTCAGATCTTATGCCCTTGCCAGTTTCCTAGCCGGGTTTAGTGGGATATTTTATTTGAAGGAGTCACCCAGACTTTGCCCGAGTTAGGCGAAACAGACAATGCCTTAACCTGGCACGGGGGGTTTCGCGCGCTCAAGCGCAGGCAAAGAGACTCTCGGCAATACTCCCCATTTTAAGGGTGTTTGCCATAGGAATGGGGTTATATCATTGCCGATCGCCCCTCAAAGTTAGGCGCGATCGGCAATGAACCCCTCCCGCACCAGGGACAGTGCCTGATTCCTTTCCCCCCCTGACCCTTTCCGCTTCACTTCATTTTGCCTCTGTGATTCATGGAATTTGATATTCCTTCAATTATTCAAGGATATGCGAAAGGCTATTTTTTAATGGCCAATGACGGAGACGATAGTCTCGGTTGGTATTCCAGTCGCCAGCGGGCGCTGATTCCCCTCGACGATCGCTTTCGCTACCCGAAATCCCTGCGGCGCGTGCTGAATCAAAACCGATTTCAGGTAGCGGTGAACCGCGATTTTGTCGGGGTGGTGGAAGGTTGCGCCGATCGCAAAACCACCTGGATTTCCCCGACGTTAAAAAAAATTTACTGGGAGCTTTACCAAACCGGTTGGGCCTATAGTTTTGAAACCTGGCAAGGCGATACCCTCGCAGGCGGCATTCTCGGCATCGCGATCGGCGGTGCTTTTATCGGCGAATCGATGTTTTTCCGCATCCCCGAAGGGTCGAAAGTGGCAATGGTTCTGCTGGTGGAAAGACTGCGCGATCGCGGGTTTATCCTGTTTGACGCCCAAATGAATAACCCCCATCTAGAACGCTTCGGGGCCTACACTATCCGAGAACGAGACTATAAAATCTTGCTGCAAAAAGCGTTGGCTCGCCCTTGTTCTTTACTCTAACCCCGGTCAGCACCTCCAGCCTACCCCCTTGCTTTCGCCCCTAACCCACTTTGCGCTCTGTCACCAGGGTGAGGCTCATCCAGTCTCCTTTATCGCTGTAGCGCCGAATTAAGCGCTGGCGATGGTTGGGTGCAATTAACCAGCCGGCTTCGAGAAAGAAAGGTTCCCGGAGTTTGGCGGTGAGGGGGAAGGTGGCGGAAGCGCCATCGGGAAGCAGCAAGACGCGGGTGGGTTGGGAACCTTGGTGGAATTCCAGGCTGTTTCCCGAAAGTTTGCCCTGGGAGGCGATCGCGCCGGCATCCGGACCGTTACCGAAGGTTATCTGTTGCTCGATGGTGTCGCGATCGCGTTGCTGTAGGTGCAAGGTGGTGGGAAAAAACTCTGGGTTGCGCCAATCGGGATAAAGGGTGCAAGCTTCCCCCTCCCAGGTTCCCAGCAGGGAGTCCAGGGTTAGGGGCGGGTTTTCCCCTGCATTGGATCCCGCGCGCCATTCGCGGATTAAGGTGAATCTGTCGGGATGACCTTCCGGTGCGAACAGCAGCACCAGTCGCATTCGGCGATCGCCACTGACAAAGCCGAATTCTGCGCCAAAGGTGGAAAAGGGCGATCGCTGGATCGACCCTTGGGAAAATGCCCCATTCTCGAAAAACCGCACATCTCGGCCAAAAGACTGATATTCGCGCACCATTTCATCTTGCGGCGCATCTGTGGTGGGATTGGCACCGGGTGCAAAGCGACGCAGGGTCAGACGCGCTCGGCGATCGTTGTCTAAGCCTGACAAAATTAACAAACTCGGTCTATCTTCCATTTGCTCTCCGGTGGGGGAAAGCTGGGTAAACGAGCCTTGCCAATGCCCGAGATTGTTCAGAAAATTTTCCCATTGAGTAGCCATTGGTGACGCGCTCCTTTTTCCCTGCATCGGTGTCAAGCAACCAGGGTTTTATTGTAGTGTATAAAGGGGAATTTTTTGGGCAGGGTTGCGTCCCCTGGGGGGAGGTGAAGGGATGGCGATGGAAGTCCGGGCGATCGCCGCAAAACCGATTGGATGCCACGATATTTTTTTTGGCTTTTGATTGGGTGGCACAGAAATGATATAATATTTTTTTTCGCCAATCAAAAATTCAAGGGAGGGTGGGATTGTCCAGAAGGTTAATGGTTTTCAATTTACTCGCTTTTGAATCGCGATCGATGAAAATTAACAACTGATAAGGGTTGAAAATCGTCTAGACTAAAGCCAAAGTGGTGAAGTCGTTGATTTATCCGTAGGTGAGATTTCCATGACAAGCACGAATCGAGTCGGGAACGCGCGAGTGCCTCGCAGGGAGCTAGTCCCCATCGGTGCCGGTAAAACGGCGATCGCGCCAGTGTCGCTCACCGCGCTGTGCGCGAGAATCGGCTGGCGCTCTACTCTGATGTTGGCAACCTTGCTGCTCTCCGTCGGGACCGCAACCGCCCAAGAACCCACACCCCCACCCGCCCCCAGACCCCTCGTTCCTCCCACTGCTTCCCCCTCCCCGGATGCACCCTCCCCGGATGCACCGGCGGCGGATAATGTCACTCCCTCCCCCGCGCCGACGGCGGAACCCTCTCCGGAAGCCACCCCTGACGAACCGGTGTCGGTGGAGTCGGTAGAAGAAGCCGCAGACTCGGAAGTGGTGCAGCCAATTGGAGAGGCAGAACCAGTTCCTATCGATCCGTTGGTTCAACAGCAGATTCAATCGGAAGTGGATCGCGCCTTTAGCCGCCTGAGCGTGTTATTGATTGCCCTGGTGGTGTTTCCGGTAGGTGCCGCCCTGGTGATTTGGCTGTTCCGCAAGAGCGTGGCGAACCAAGTGATGCAGGAGGTGAAAGCGCAACTGGGCAAGGAAGTCCCCCCATCCGTTCCCCCACAAACCGGCGGTGGTTTGGTGAAAAGCGATGCCGCTGATGGGATGCCACCCACACTCCCGGAGAAAAAGGATAGTACGGCGCAGTTAAACGAGCTAATTTCGATGGCCCTGGCGACTCAGAATTTGATTGCTGAAGCTCGCTCGACCCTGGAAGATTCCATGCAAATGCAGGATAAAATGGAGGAGCCATTTAACGAGATTTTTGGCATTTATGTCAAGCAAGGAAATGAGCTTTTTCGGGAAGGAAAATACGAGGAATCTATCGAAATTTACGAAAAGGCAACCGAGATTAATCCGGAATGCTATGAAGCGTTTTTAGGTCAAGGGGTTGCGTTTACAAAATTAGACCGATATGATGAGGCGATCGCGGCGTATAATAAGGCAATACGAGTGAATTCCGACAAAGCCGATGCCTGGTACGGCAAGGCTCGCTGTTATGCTTTTAAAGAGGATCTCGATCTGGTGATTGATA
Source organism: Phormidium sp. CCY1219 (assembly GCF_055795085.1). NCBI lineage: Bacteria > Bacillati > Cyanobacteriota > Cyanophyceae > Oscillatoriales > Oscillatoriaceae > Phormidium > Phormidium sp. CCY1219. The sequence continues at coordinate 33,183 of NZ_JAYFEQ010000354.1, forward strand.
ATCTCAAACAAGCCATTAATCTCAATCCGGAAATCAGGGAAATGGCACAACATGAATCTGATTTTAATCAACTTCGCGAAACCGAAGAGTTCGACCAATTGATGCGATCGTAATTCCACCCCCAAGGGACAAGCGGCAGGGGTAAACAGCACATTTAAAGCGCGGGTGCGTTAGACGTGAGTCATAACGCACCTTATCTGTTTTCGAGGGTAGTGCAAAGGGTGATATTGTACCACCCTCTGCCATGTCCAAGCCTTTTCAATGGCGGGAGGTCGAGATGAGAACGCTTCTGCTCAAAGTTTGGCCAACAATGGGTTCAGATTTGAATCCCTTCGCCTCGCGATCGCAATATCCAAATGGGTCCTGGATGCCGCTCGTACTCGATTGCCAATTGCCAATTGTAGAAAAAATCGGTTTGCGAAGAAAATCGAAAATCTAAAATTCAATACGATATGGTGTTATAAGTCATCTGCGCGATCGAAAACGAAGCTTTCCATGACCTCAGCACATTCAATTCCCAAGCACAAAAAAGCCAAAGCGCTAAAATCCTCTAGTCCTCGCCCTGCCAAAGAACTCTGCAGCGAGTGTGGGCTTTGCGATACCTATTACATCCATTATGTCAAAGAAGCCTGTGCCTTTCTGAATCAACAAATTGCCGAACTCGAACAACAGGCACATGGGGGAAGTCGAAATCTAGATTCCGAAGACGATTTGTACTTTGGCGTGCATCAAAACATGATGGCGGCGCGCAAAAAACAGCCGATTCCCGGGGCGCAATGGACCGGAATCGTGAGTACGATCGCCTGCGAAATGCTCGAACGCGGCATTGTGGAAGGAGTCGTCTGCGTGCAAAACACGAAAGAAGACCGATTTCAACCTATGCCGATCGTGGCGCGCACCCCAGAAGAAGTGCTGGCGGCGCGGGTGAACAAACCCACCCTGTCGCCAAATCTGTCGGTACTCGAACAAATCGAGCACTCGGGGATGAAGCGCCTGCTGGCGATCGGGGTGGGTTGTCAGATCCAAGCGTTGCGATCGGTGCAAGACAAACTCGGGTTAGAAAAACTCTACGTACTCGGCACCCCTTGCGTGGATAACGTCACCCGCGCCGGATTGCAGAAATTCCTGGAAACCACCAGCAAGTCTCCCGATACGGTGGTGCATTACGAATTCATGCAAGATTTTAAGGTGCATTTCAAGCACGAAGATGGTTCGGTGGAAAAGGTGCCCTTTTTTGGACTGAATACCAAAAAACTAAAAGATGTGTTTGCGCCCTCTTGTCTGAGTTGCTTCGATTACGTCAATTCCCTCGCCGATTTAGTAGTCGGTTACATGGGTGCGCCTTTTGGGTGGCAGTGGATCGTGGTTCGCAACGATACCGGGCAAGAAATGCTCGATTTGGTAATGGACAAGCTAGATACTGAGCCGGTGATGTCGCGCGGCGATCGCCATCAAGCGGTGCAACAGAGCATTCCCGCTTATGAAAAAGGCGTCACCCTGCCAATGTGGGCGGCGAAACTGATGGGAGTGGCGATCGAAAAAATTGGCCCGAAAGGGTTGGAATATGCCCGCTTTTCCATTGATTCTCACTTTACGCGCAATTATCTCTACGTGAAGCGGCATCATCCGGAAAAGCTAGAAGCGCATGTCCCGGAATTTGCCAAACGCATCGTCAGTCAATATAAATTGCCCGAAGTTTAGCCCTAGATGGGGGGTTCAATTCGATCGCCGCGATCGCTTCCCCTGGCTTTTTTGAATCCATCGAGAACGCCAGGGGATCTTTCACCCCCAGCGATCGCCCCCCGCCTCATGCAAGGAGTTCCATCACGCCTCTGGTTCGCCCTTAATCTCTAATCCGGAGGAATCGGCGCAAAAAGGATTCCTCCCAGTCAAGCGCCCTGGGTTTACACAGGCATGATTTTAATCCCGTGCTTTAATTCGCCATCCACCTATGGGGAGAGAATTAACAAAACCTGACCTCAAATACCACCCAGAGGCATTGACAAAAAACCAAGTTTGTGCATTTAGCCTCCCTCCCTGGGGCAGCAAACCAAGAACTGCACCCCAGCGATCGCGGTACCTTCGTCAGGATACTGCCCCAAAAGTGGGGTAGACAACCATTGCCAAGCCGTGGGTTCGATCGCCTCGGAAAAAAGGGCAACATCCCACAGGGCTGCTGTAAGCGACAAAGGCAATAGATTTGGGGTAGATAAACCCATTAAGCTAACTCTAGTGCGGACAATTTAAAACCCCAAGCAAAATGCAAACCGGCTCAAATCACAGAAAACGCAGTGGATTTGCACGCTTGATAGCTTATATTGCTAGCCACCTTTTGCAGTAACACTCACTTGCTATCGAGAATGCACACACAGCAATTGTCCCAAATAAAACGCTTTATTAGGGTGCTTTTACAGAAAATGATGGAGCTGTAGTGTGAAATAAAAACCGAAAAATAACAAATACCAATTGAAAAAATAAATATTATAAATTAAGCCCTAAGGCTTACCAATGACGATTCGCCTCTTTATAAAATAAAGTTATTTCTGTACCCAAAATTGTTATGAAAAAGTAAAAATTAATCTGTGGGAGGATTCCTCCGTGCAGAAAATATCTTACAATAAATGTATCTATAGCAGGAGACAGATGCGATGAAAATAGCAGAATTTCAGAAACGATATAAAGAAGGAGAAAGGAACTTTCGCAACCTAGATTTATCTGGGGTGAAAAGCTCATGGCTCACCATCCGTGACGTGGATCTCAGTGGTGCGAACTTCAGCGACAGCAAACTGTGTTCGGCAATTTTCACCGGCTCGATTCTGAAAGGAGCGAACCTGGCGCGGGTGAAATTGCGAGGGGCAGATTTGCGAAAAACCGACTTGCGAGAGTCGAATATGAGTGAAGCGGACTTAACGCGCGCGGATTTAATTGATACGAACTTAAAACAAGCTAATTTAAGCGGTGCTAATCTCAACGAAGTGACTTTCGATCGCGTCGAACTGCAAGAAGCGAACTTGAGCAACGCCAATTTGAGCGGACTCAGCCTCAACGGCGTTAACTTACAAGGATCGAATTTGAGCGGCGCTAACATTGATGGCGTTACGTTTCAGGAAGCGAATTTAGTGGGTGCGTCCTTAATTGGATTGGATTTGAGCAATGTTAATTTTAGTGGAGCGGATTTGAGAGGAGCCAACCTGATCGATACCAACCTGTCTGAAGCCAAACTGTATGGAGCCAATTTAAGTGGGGCGACACTGACCACCGCCCAGTTAGGACAGGCGAAACTCAATGGCGCAATTCTCGATGGAGCCGATCTGCGCGACGCAAATCTGAATGAAGCGGAAGTGAATTGGGTAAATCTGCGCCAAGCCAATCTGGGCAATGCGACGTTTGAGGGAGCCTGTTTGAATCAGGCGAATCTGACCGGCGCGAAAGTGGAAGAAGCAAAACTGTGTCAGAGCGAGTTAGACGAAGCGATCGTGCCAGAGGGGATGAGTTGTGAATGATTCATCCAGAGCGTAGGTGGATAGAATCAGGGGATGCGATCGCGCATGTGATGACGAGTCGCGGATTTGCGCGATCGCCCCTACGCTTCAATCCTTCCCCCCCAATCGGATAAACGCACTGCTGTGTGCAAAATCCAAGGATGGCGATACACTAAATCCTAAAACGCAGCGATCGCGATTGATGCCACGGGAACGTCCTCTCCATTTTCCGCTGAATCTCAAGCATTAACCTTCAGGAAAAAAGACAAGATTCCCCGCAACAAAAGTCCTGTGCGCTTTTATCCTAAACAATAGTGTCACAAGTTGTCCTTCGTGGTGCGTTCCCTCGGGATAGAGAGTCTGATGAAACACAAGCAACAATTGCCCGCGATCGGCTGGCGAGAGTGGATCTCGCTTCCCGAACTCGGGATTGAAAAAATTAAAGCTAAAATCGACACGGGTGCGCGTTCATCCGCCATTCACGCTTTTGATATCGAAACCTTTTCCCATTCAGGAAAATCGATGGTTCGCTTCAAAGTTCATCCCTATCAGCGCGATACCCTAAAAACCGTGACCGCCGTTGCTCAACTGTTAGATCGCAGAGAAGTTCGCAATTCTGGAGGTCATGCTGAATTGAGATTGGCGATTCTCACCCCGGTGGAACTCGACGGAAACCGATGGCCCATTGAACTAACTTTAACCAATCGGGATGTCATGGGATTCCGAATGTTGCTGGGTCGTCAGGCAGTGCGTCGGCGCTTTCTCGTCGATCCAGGTCACTCGTTTTTACACACTCATCAATAACTCCGCATCGCTGGTAATATCAACACAAAACAGGAGTATCCCGAATTATGAAAATCGCCATTTTATCCCAGAAACCTTCACTGTATTCCACCCGACGGTTGAAGGAAGCCGGGGAACAGCGCGGTCATCAGATGAAAGTGATTGATTACCTGCGCTGTTACATGAATATTACCTCCCATCGCCCCACGGTTGTATATCAGGGGAAGCAATTAGAAGATTTCGATGCGGTGATTCCGAGAATTGCGGCGTCTAAAACCTTTTATGGCACCGCTGTGGTGCGACAATTTGAAATCATGGGCGTATTCTCGGCAAATGAATCTCAGGCGATTTCGCGATCGCGCGATAAGCTGCGCTGTCTGCAATTGTTGGCGCGAGAAGGAATTGGTTTGCCGGTCACGGGATTTGCCAATTCCACCAAAGATATTGACGGATTGATTCATATTGTCGGAGGCACTCCTTTGGTGATCAAACTGCTAGAAGGCACCCAAGGAATCGGCGTGGTTCTGGCAGAAACCGAGCAAGCTGCAACTTCGGTGATCGAAGCATTTCGCGGTTTGGATGCCAATATTTTGGTGCAGGAATTTATTAAAGAAGCCGATGGCGCGGATATTCGCTGTTTTGTGGTGGGTGAAAAGGTGGTGGCGTCGATGAAACGCCAGGGTGCACCAGGAGAGTTTCGCTCGAATCTGCATCGCGGCGGTACGGCACAGAAAATCAAGTTAACGCCGGAGGAACGTTCTACTGCTGTCAGGGCAGCAAAAACAATGGGATTGAAAGTGGCTGGGGTGGATATTTTGCGATCGAATCACGGTCCGGTGGTGATGGAAGTGAATTCTTCTCCGGGTTTGGAGGGCATTGAAGCAGCAACGAATGTGGATGTAGCCGGCAAAATTATCGATTTTGTGGATAAAAATGCGGCAAAGGGCAAAACCCGCGATCGCATTCAATATTAATCTCTTTTGACTCGATTCGTTGGGGATTTTAGGCGATCGTCGCGCCGGATAATGGGTTGTCCCCACCGCCACGATCGCGATCGCCCATAAGGTGGTAAAGGGGGCACTCTCCCGGCAAATCGTCACTGTTGCATAAAGACCACGGAATGGCAATTGTGCTTCGCAAAATTTCCAATGATTTTCCGGCTCAGGTAGCACAGAATGGCGATCGTGTGGTATGATGGTTGGTGAAGCTTGCAGGGTCAGGCAGGGCTGTTAAGCAATTTACGCATTGCATTTATGCCCTGCCTGCACCTATAGTTTCATCTTACCCGATTCCCCTTTTTTTTGT
>NZ_JAYFEQ010000355.1:0-23342 GCF_055795085.1 Phormidium sp. CCY1219
AGGGGGAGAACTCCTCCCTACGCATAAATGACGAGGGTTTCCGTTCTCCCCCTTACCAACCCTAATTTCTGATGAAAGCCTGCGGCGATCGCTTCCCTAACTAAGCAACAGGGGGCGTTAGCCGCACTTCCCTTTCCAGATCGAATCAAAACCAATGAGTAGTCATAAATTGGGTAGCATATTTGCGTTGGCTGTTGTCCGGGCGGGGAAACCCCTGCAATTGAACTGCTAAGCTTTGAGAAGGTTCCTTTGCCATTAACAACCCACTGGAAACCTCCCAAATTGGGCACTGGGAAAGTGCTGTACTCGGAGTTAAAAAATTTCCAGTGGCTGAATGTTGATTTTACCATCGATTAATGTAAAAATAATCGAATAAGCCGAGACATTTTTGCATTTAAAGTGCAAAAAATGCTTGGCTTTCGTCCAGACAAAAAGTTCGTGTGAGGTGATCGATCTTGAAACGAAAAATATTAGTTTCTGGCGTATTATTGGCGCAGGTATCCTTCGCCAAAGCAGGGGCAGCGGTTAACTCCGCAGAGGTTATCCCCGTTGCAATACCAGATGGGTGCGCTACTTGTTATCTCGATGGGATGCAAAGGGGCGATCGCTCCCTGGTGGAACTCAACCCGGTGGAATTGAGCCTTCAACTGGCCCAAGCCACACCCAGTTTGGAATTTTTATCTGATGCCTTAGAAGTGGCAAACACGATCGCCGATCCGCAAGCTAAGGCGAGAGTGCTGAGTCAAATTGCCCTGAAATATGCCGAAATCGGCCAAACCGAACGGGCGGAAGAGATTTTACTCCAAGCGTTAGCCGTGGCAAATACCCTGGAGGATAATGCAGCCCAGGCGCGGATACTCAGCGAGATCGCGATCGCCAGGGTCGAAATCGGGGATGAAGACGCCGCCACCGGTATTTTATCCCAAGCCGCAGACATTGCCAATGAAATCTCGGACTCGGCACAAAAAGCAGGGGTCTTGACCGAACTTGCCCTTGCTTACGATCGCCTGGGAGTCTCGGCGATTTCGGCGCAATTGCTCGAGGAAAGTCAAGCCCTGGCGATCGCGGCTGAAGTCCCGGAAACCCCCACATTATTTCCCTTAGAACCCACGGGATGGAACGGAAATGTGGGAATAGCCGCCAGTCTGTCTTCCGGGGCGGTCACCACCAGTATCGCTACCCTATTTGCCGGAATAGACCGACAGTGGGCGCGACAGGAATGGGATGCGGGCATTTCTCTGAGCAACAACTTTGATGATAGTCGGGTCGAACCCCTAGATGAAAACCAATTTCAAGGTCAGTTTGACACCGAGTACCGATATCACATCACTGCGCGATATCAATATTTTGCCAGCTCTCAAGTGCAGCGCGACGAACTGAATAATATCGACCTGCGGACGAACTTTTTTACCGGCCCGGGTCTTAATTTATGGCGCGGCGGACCGGACCAAACGTTGGATATGCAACTGGGTTTGGGAGTTCGCTACGAAAACTCGGATATCGAAAGTGACGACTTCGATTTTCCCGTCGCGCAATATCGCCTCCGTTACAAAGATATCTACTTTGACGTCCTCAACTTGACCCAGTTTCTGACGGTTGAGACTCCCCTAGATGATGTGGAAGATTATTATATCGAATCGACCACTACCTTCGGCATCCCTATCATTCAGGGTTGGTCGTTCAACAATTCCCTGCTGTTGCGATATGCGGCTAATCCTATTTTAGATAACCCGAACTTGCGGGTGGATGTGATTACGGGCATTCAGTACGACTTTTAATTGACTGAAGCCCAATGGAGTGCGATCGCCGGGAGAGGAAATCCGGGCGATCGCCACTTTCCCTTTAGCGTCTATGGCATTGCGTCATTCCTATGTTTTGTTAATTCAAAGCAAAGTTTAGCCCTTTTTTATGGTAGCTTTCCACCACGCCAGAGATTGAACTCATTTAACCACTGTCGAGAAAGTGCGCCGTGAAGTCAACCCATTTTCTTCCAGAAAGCTCACAGCGATCGCCTCAGCGGTCTATGTGTGTGAATCATCGCACAACCCGTCGCAGGCAAGCCTGCCACTCGCGAGCGAGAATCCGAACCTGGGGCTGACGCAGCATCCCATAATGGTCTCCCGGAATCGTCACGGATGTCAACTCTCCCGTTACCAAAGAACTCCAGCCTCGGTCTTCCTCGACTGCACGACTCGCACAAAACAGGGCAACCCGACCCCCATAAGGTTGGGGTCGATAGCGCGCATAGGCCATTTGGTTCGCTTTGAAGACGCGGAACAAGTGACGCATCTGCTCCATACCCACTTCCGGTGGCAAGAGATTCAGCCGTTCGGCTTCCGAGAAAATGCGATGTAATTGCGCTTCTGGCTCGAGTTGCGCCAACTTTGCGGGTGAAAGCGCCATTGGGGTGCCAAACAAACCCCCTAAATCCGTTGCCAGAGCATGAGCGAGGGTAGCTTCATCCAGGGGTTCGCGATTCGATATGGCATGGGGGGCATAGCTATCGATTAACCCCAGCAATGCCACCTCACACCCGGCGTCCAATAACTGGCGCGCCATTTCCCAAGCCACCACACCGCCCATCGACCACCCGCCCAAATAGTACGGACCGTGGGGCTGAATCTCCTGCAAGGCGTCCAGGTAGGTAGCCGCCATCTGTTCAATTGTGGTGAAAGGTTCCGTTTCGCGGGATAATCCTGCTGACTGCAAGCCGTAGAGCGGTTGGGATGACCCCAACTGGCGGGATAACTCTGTATAGCACAGCACGTTACCGCCCACGGGATGGACGCAGAACAACGGCGGCATCTCGCCGACGGGTTGAATTTCAACCACGGGAGAAGCGGAACGGATATTGCTCTCGGCGTTGAGCAGATGGGCTTGGCGTTCGATAGTCGGTTCGGTAAACAAGGTTGCCAAGGGCAGATGTATTCCCCACTGTTGCTGGATGCGAGCCATCAAGCGCACCGCCAACAGGGAATGACCTCCCCAGTCAAAGAAGTTGTCTCGCACGCCCAGGGTGGGGATATTGAGAACTTCCGACCAGATTTGAGAAAGTTGCAATTCGGTGGTCGTGCGGGGTGCGATCGCTCCTATTTCTCGCTCGGCATCGGGTTTGGGGAGGGCGCGGCGATCGCATTTCCCATTGGGCGTTAGAGGGATTGCCTCTAAAAAGACGAACGCAGAAGGCACCATGTAGTCGGGTAGCTTGGTTTTCAGGAAACCGCGCAACTGGGAAGATGTTACTTGCGCGTTCGCAACAGTATAAGCGATCGGGCGCTTGTCTCCAGGGGTGTCTTCTCGTAGAATAACCACGGCTTCGCGTACTTCTGGGTGTTGAGCCAGGGTTGCTTCGATTTCTCCGAGTTCGATGCGGAAGCCTCGGATTTTCACTTGGTTGTCGATGCGTCCGATAAATTCGATGTTGCCATCGGGGAGATAGCGGGCTAAATCGCCCGTTTTATAGAGGCGAGAACCCGGTTCGTTACTAAAGGGGTTGGGGATAAATTTTTGCTCCGTTAATTCCGGGCGGTTGAGATAGCCTCGGGCTAATCCCGCACCGCCGACGTGGAGTTCGCCCGGTACGCCGATGGGGACGGGTTGGAGATGGCGATCGAGAATATAAATTTGGGTATTGGGAAGGGCATTTCGGAGAGGAAAAGTAGCCATTGGCTTTATTGGTGAGTCATTCTTCAGACGATAAGTTAACACGCCCACAGTTGCTTCTGTCGGTCCGTAATGGTTAAAAATAGTAGAGTTAGGAGCGTGGGATTGAAGACATTTAACCCACTCAAAATGAGAGGCTTCACCCCCGAGAATCAATACTTGACGTGGCAGTAGCCGCCCAGAGTGAGATGAAGCTTGCAAAGCGCTCAGATGCGAAGGAACGATTTTGAGGCACTCAATGGCTTGCTGCTGGATATAATCCGCGAAGGCACCGGGTTCGGATGCTCGTTCTTGGGAGAGGATGTGAAGACATGCTCCCGTACATAAAGCGGGAAAAAGAATAGTATTGCCTAAATCTGTAGTAATGCTGGAGACTAAAGCAAAGTTGCGACAAGAACTAAGAGCGAACTGCCGAACAATCCCATTGAGGTAGTTGGTCATCGATTGGTGTTCGATCGCGACTCCCTTGGGTTGACCTGTTGTTCCGGAGGTGTAAATAACGTAGAGCAAATTTTCTGGCTTGACTGTAGGGACTAAATTGCGATCGCCCTCTCGTGCGATTACCATCCAATCTGCATCTAATAGAACCTGACGCACTCGCTCTTGTAGCTGTAGATGCCCCAACTGTTTTTGAGTTACTAAAACTGATACTTGGGAATCTACGATTTGATAGACCAATCTCTCTAGAGGAGCGTTAGGGTCTAACGGCACATAAGCTCCACCTGCTTTGAGAATCCCCAACAATCCGATTATCATTTCCACCGAGCGATCGATACAGATGCCCACCAGCACCTCTGGCCCGACGCCCAAACTTTGCAAATACCGCGCCAGTTGATTTGCCTTCGCGTTTAACTGCCGATAGGTTAGGCGTTCTGACTCAAAAACCACTGCGATCGCATCGGGGGTGCGTTCTACCTGCTCTTCAAATAACTGATGGATGCACTTATCCCGGGGATACTCTGAAGCCGTATCGTTCCATTCTACTAACAATTGATGTCGTTCGGCTTCCGTTAGCAACGGCAGTTTGCTAACTGGGGTTCGGGGGTTAGCGACTATAGCTTCCAGCAAGGTCTGAAAATGTGCCATCATCCGACGGATCGTTGTCGCCTCAAACAAATCGCGATTGTATTCCCAATATCCAATTAATCCCGCTTCTGTCTCCTCCATCGACAGGAACAAGTCGAACTTGGCTTTTGCGGTGTTCATTGGCATCCACTTAAAACTTACTCCAGGCAATTGCAAAGGTGCGATCGGGGCGTTTTGCAGGGTAAACATCACCTGAAAAATCGGCGAATGGCTGAGACTCCGTTCCGGTTGCAGTGCCTCCACCAACTGCTCGAAAGGTACATCTTGATGGGCGTAAGCATCTAAGGCGGTTTGTCGTACCTGTTGCAATAAGTCAGTAAATTTCGGATTGCCTGCAAATTGAGTTCGCAACACCAGGGTATTGACAAAAAAGCCGATAAGCCCTTCTATTTCGCTGCGGTTGCGGTTGGCAATAGGCGTTCCGACTACAATATCTTCCTGAGAGCTATAGCGGTAGAGTAACGTGGCAAACGCTGCAAATAGCGTCATAAAAAGGGTAACTCCCGCTTCTTGACTCAACTGCTTTAACCGTGAGGTGAGTTGCGCTCCACACTCGAAAAACGCTTTACCCCCTCGGGAGTTCTGTATAGTTGTGCGGGGATAGTCCGTGAGCAGTTCTAATATCGGTAGCACTCCCGCTAACTGTTGCTTCCAGTAATCCAGTTGGGGCGCGATCGCATCCGCAATCGTCGGTTGCCGCTGCCAGCTCGCAAAATCCGCATATTGGATCGGCAGTGGCGGTAGCGGCGACGGGTTCCCTAACACATACGCCCCATAAAGCGCTTCCAACTCGTGGCACAATACCCCCCTTGACCAGCCATCGGTAATGATGTGGTGCATGGTTAGCAATAGCACATAGTCATCGGCTGCCAACTGCAATAGAGTCACCCGCACTAAGGGATCGTTTGCCAAATCGAAGGGTTGCCGAATGTCGCGATCGCCCAAACGCTGCACTTCTTTCAGCCGTTCCTCTGGTGGCACATGCTGTAAGTCAACCTCAGTCATTTTCAAATCCATTTGGGGGGAAATTACCCGCACTGGAGAACCATCCACCGCTTGATAGTTAGTCCGCAAGCTCTCGTGACGGCGGACGATTTCTTGCAACGCCGCTTGTAGCGCTTCTACCTGCAGGGAACCGGATAGGTGCAACGCTTCTTGCTCGTTATAGGTAACGCTGCCTTCCTGCAATCGGTCTAAAAACCACAGGCGTTGCTCGGCAAACGAGAGGGGCAAGTCTCCATCTCGCCGCAGCGGTTGTATGGGAGCTAGTGTTTGGCGATTGGCTCGCGCGATCGACTCGCTAAGTTCCGCCACGGTGGGCGATTCAAACAACCGATGCAGGGACAGTTCTATATCGAACCTGTCGCGCACCCGCGAAACCAGTTGAGTGGCACCGATGGAGTCTCCTCCCAACATAAAGAAGTTGTCGAATATACCCACTTCGTTGAGATTCAACACCTGCGCCCATAAGTCGGCGAGGATTTCTTCGGTGGGAGTTCGCGGTGCCACAAACTCGACGTCCAGAAGCGGGCGAGATGTATCCGGGGCGGGTAGGGCGCGTCGGTCAATTTTTCCGCTGGGCGTCAGGGGCAGTTCGTCCAAAACAACGAACGTCGATGGCATCATATAATCGGGGAGTTTTTCTCGCACAAACTCTCGCAACTGAGGGACGAATTGGCTGCGATCGCTTGCCCTGTAAGGCTGGTTCGCATAAGCGCCCCAGGGTTTTAGCGCGATCGCGCGAGGGTAAATCATGCTGCTGTCGGCAATCATCTGAGTATCGCCTCGCACGAATATAACATCGTAACACCCATCGCCACCGCTCGCCGACCAGGTAAGATTAACCCGATAACCCACCTCTGACTCACATTCCCACCACTCTTCCGGTTCGATCCCTTCTGCGGTAATTAAACAGCGCACTTCCCCTGCGGTTTGAGGACAATCGTCACTGGCTAGCACTTCCATTGCTCGCATATCTCCCGAAATCCTAATGTTGGGAACTTCGGTGACCACCAGGATTTCTGGGGAGGTTTCTAGCAGTTGTCGGCAAACCGCAGCTATGGTCAAATTATCCTGCTGCCAGTTAAGATACATTGGAGGCGCGATCGGATGGGAAACTTTTTTACCGAGGTGGAGTACCACATCGTAGCGGAAGCGAGTCATTTCGTTTTGATAGCGCCCGCGCTTGAGTTGAATTTCAACGTGACTGATTTGGGGCAACCGTTCTTTGAGGGCAAGGAAAAATTCCGGATCGATGATGAGTCGTTGTTCTCGACGAAGGCGATCGCTTATCCGCCGATCGAGTTCGGCTACCGACAGAGAGGCCGGCGATCGATACAACTGCACCGACGTATGGAACGCTTCCAACAGCGGCAAACTCAGCACGTCTCCAAGGAAAATTTGCCCCCCCGGTTCCACTAACTCCACCGCCGTTTCGATCGCCTCCACCAAATAATCGATACTGGGGAAAAACTTAATCACCGAGTTAGAAATTGCCGTATCAAACGATTCGCTGACCATCTGTGCCAACCCATCCGCCGGCGTCTGACGCAGCGTCACCGCAGGAGAATCGCCGATTTGTCGTTCTAGGTAACGAATCGCTTCTCCAGAAAGATCCGTAGCATAGTAATGCTGACATAAGGGCGCGATCCGAAACAGCAGCAACCCGGTGCCGCAACCTATTTCTAACACTCGAGTCGGTTGCAACGACAAAATCCGCGCTACTGTATAGTCAACCCATTCTCTCACCTGCTCTGGGTCTAAGTCTTTTCCAGTATAAGAATCGTTCCAGCCGCCAATATGAAAGCTCGCATCTTGCGTCTCGTCGGGTTGGATGTAAGCTTCATCCCAGATTTTTTGCCATTGTTCGGTCTGGTTTGCTGCATCCTGGGATAGGGAACGGGCAACTAGATAGGCAACAAGACGTTTTTGGTTCGGGATATCTTCTCTCGCTGCAACCACAGCTTGCTTGACTTCGGGATGTTGGTTCAGGATTGCTTCGATTTCTCCGAGTTCGATGCGATAGCCGCGAATTTTTACTTGGTTGTCGATGCGCCCCAAACATTCAATGTTGCCATCGGGAAGGTAGCGAGCCTTATCTCCTGTTTTGTACAGACGGGAATTCGGTTCAGTGCTGAAGGGATTGGTAATAAATTTTTCGGCGGTCAGTTCTGCGCGATTTAGATATCCTCTCGCTAAACCGGCACCGCCTACGTGCAATTCTCCCGTTTCGCCGATGGGGACGGGTTGGAGAGCGTCGTCAAGAATGTAGATTTGGGTATTGGCAAGGGGCTGTCCGATCGCTACCGACTCTTCCCCGGGTTGTACCTGATAACCGGTTGCCCAAACTGTAATTTCTGTCGGACCGTATAGATTCCACACCGCCGCACTTTTTTCTAATAATTTGTCGGCTAACTCTCTCGATAAGCTCTCTCCAGTGGAAATAATTTTTAGCTCTTTGCTCCCTTGCCAACCTGCGTCTAACAGCATTCGCCAAGTTGCCGGCGTTGCTGACATGATTGTAGCGCTGTGTTGCCCGATCGCCTCTATTAACTGGGCGGGGTCTTTTGTTGCTTCTCCACTGGCAATAACCACCCGCCCTCCCACGGTTAAAAGACCGTAAATTTCGGGCACGGATACGTCAAAGGATATGGTGGTGACGGCTACGATTGTATCGCGATCGCTCAATCCCGGAAAACTGGCAAGCGACTGTAGTAAGTTCACCACCGAACGATGAGCAATTTGTACTCCTTTGGGCTTTCCCGTAGAACCCGAGGTGTAAATCAGATAGGCTAAATTTTCCGACCTGATTTCACTCTCTAGATTTTCTGCACTTTTTTCCGATATCTCTTCCCAGTCATTTTCTAGGCAAACCTACTTCAAATTTCGCGTTTTCGGGGTTGTCAAATTCAGCACTCCCGATGCCAGAAACGCTTGGGTGACGACAATTGACAATCCGGCATCTTCAATCATAAAGGCCAACCGCTCTGGCGGATAGGCTGGATCCAAGGGTACGTAAGCGCCACCTGCTTTCAGGATGCCCAACATGGCTACCACCATTTCTAAGGAACGCTCGATGCAAAGACCCACTAAAACTTCCGGTCCGACGCCCAATCCTTGCAAATACCGCGCCAATCGATTGGCGCGTTCGTTCAACTCCCCATAGGTGAGTCGCTCGTCTTCAAATACCACCGCCACCGATGCGGGCGTTCGTTCCACTTGGGCTTCAAATAACTGGTGGATGCACCGAACGTCGGGATACGTAACCGCCGTATCGTTCCAGGATTTTAATACGCGATCGCCTTCTTCTTGCGTCAACATAGTTCTCTTTTTTATTAAAAAAAAGCAATGTTTATCCCTTCTTGAGTTGGGATTTTTACCCCAGAAATTGTAGTCATTCAACTATAAATCGCTGATGCGCTTGTGTCAAGGTAGGTTGGCTATTTTAACTTTATCTTAACTTTTCCTGGTCTCACATACCACGAATTTCCAATTTTGTCAAGCACCAACTCGTTGAATCGATCGCTTCAATGTTTTCCGATGCATTACTACAGTCCGGAAAAACAGGCTATAAATAGAGTTATAGCTTCAATATTATTGGGTTTTGTTAACCACCTAAAAATCGATAAGGCTGATGTAAAGTGTTACATCAGTTTGGCTGGGGTGGAGGGGCTATGAAGAAAGGCGATCGCTCGCGTCTGTGCAGGAAAGACGTTACCCGCACGATGGGGTAAGGAGTCCATCAGCGGAGCCTCTTAGAGGGCGTTCCCAGCACGATCTGGGAACGAATTGTAATTATTGTATAAAATCGCGCGCCAATTTAATCTCGCACGCTACCATCGGGCATTTTGGTATCGGCGAGGGAAACTTCGCGCCAGTGTGAGGGTTCTAAATACGCCCCCCTCAAATCTGCCCCACTTAAGTCCGCACCGCTCACTTGGGCTACATTAAAATTCGCGCCACACAAGGAAGAATCGCGCAAGCTCACTTGACTCAAATCTGCTTGATTGAGATTGGCGCGGTGCAAAAAAGACCCAGTTAAGTCCGCTTTACTTAAATCCGCAAAAGATAAATCCGCTTTGCACAAGTTCGCTTCGCATAAATCCGCCTGAGACAAATTCGCATGGGTCAAACAAGCCGCTTGTAAATTAGCCCGAAATAGAAACGCGATTCGCATCTGCGCTTCACTTAAATTCGTGGCCATTAAATTCGCTAAACTCAAATTCGCACCACTGAGTTTTGCGCCACTCAGATTCACCCCATCTAACTCAACACTATTGAGATCTACCCCATTAAGATATGCCTCGGAGAGATTCACACCATTGAGAGAAGCGCCGCGCAATAATGCACCGCTCAAGCGTGCCCCTTGCAGATTTGCCCAGTTCAAGTTCGCCTCGACTAAATTCGCCGAACGTAAATTAATTCCGCGCAAATCTGCGCCACATAAATTCACCCCACTCAAACAAGCCAACCGCAAGTTTACTCCGGTTAGGATTGCCCCACTCAATTGCGACCCCATCAGCACAGACTTGACAAAATAAGCGCCGCGTAAGTTAGCTTTTGTCAGATCGGCATCGGTGACAATTGCCTCATTTGCTTTGGCAAAACTCAAATTGGTGCGGTGCAAAAAAGCCAAATGAAGATTGGCCCCGGTGAGAATGGCGCGCGAAAGGTTTGCGCCGACGAAATACCCGCCGGAAAAGTCCGCACCGGCTAGGTTGGCTTTTTCTAGATTCGTTCCAATTAGATTAACGTCTCGAAAATCTCTTTCTCCTGCTGCATACCGTTCGAGTAGTTCCTTGGCATCCATTTGATTTAACTCCCATTCATTAAAGGCGATCGCCTCATCTGCTGACCCCATTTCCCCGCAACTGCCTAAGTTTTTGGGCAATCTTGGCGCGATCCTATTGTTCCCGTTCGAGATAATTCTTAACAGGGGGTCAATTTATCGAGAATATCTCTATTAAACCTCAGATTTGACCTGATGACAAGCCGGAAAACTGGGAATTGGGTTTGTCGTCCGATCGCCCGCAAGCAAAGCAGAGTTAATCCCCGACTTATTGTAAAGTTTTGTCAAGTTTTATGACCCATTCTACAGTGGAGAATGCTAACCCGCTGGTGGGGAAACAACGCGATCGCCGAAACAGAGAAAACCTGGGTGAAAGGCGGTTGACAAATCCGGCGATCGCGCGGGAGGCTAGAGAATACAGTGAGGCAAAAGCAGGGAGATGGGAGGTATTGGAGGCGATCGCAACCCTTTCCCAAAGCAGTGGAGCCTTGATGCGGCATTTTCCCCTCCGGGGAACGAGGGATATTACTCTTCGCGATTTTGCAATTGCTCCACGATCGCATCGGTGCGATTGGCTAAAGGCAAATTGCCTTGAGAGCGAAATAATTGCGCCGCTTGCTGAAAATCGGCGATCGCTTCTTCCGTCTTTTCCTGAATCAACCGAACGCTTCCCCGGTTATAATACGCTGCAGCTTCCCCAGGATTGAGCCGCAAGGCGCGATCGAAATCCTCAATCGCTTTATCGTACTCTTCCTGCAGAGCCAACACGCTTCCGCGACCAATATAGGCTTCCACATAATTGGGATTGCGACTCAACGCTTCATTATAATCCTCCAGGGCTGCCTCTTGATTGCCCATTGCGGAATGAGCGCTTCCTCGCCCGATATAGGCTTCAATCGTCGAGGAATTCAAGCGCAACGCTTGGGTATAATCGGCGATCGCCTCAGATTGTTGCCCGGTTCGGGAAAGCAGATTCCCCCGCCCGATATAAGCCTCTGCATTATTGGGATTGAGCTGTATCGCCTGAGAGTAATCCGCGATCGCGCCTCGGATATCCCCTTGCTGTGCTTTCTGCATCGCCTGGGCCATCAAGTCTCGCGCATTAGACTGCGCCACCACCCGAGGCGTTTCCCGGGCAAAACTCGTCTGAGGGATGCCCGCCAAAGCGCCGATAGTGCCTAAAATAGCTAGACTGCGATAAATTCGATTCATAGCTGAATTCCACCTAAAACGAATGGATTTGTGACCGCGTTTGAGGATTTGACTTGCTTAATTATTTTAATCGCGCCCACACCCGATTGGGGTGGGGCGCGCCATCGGGGGAACCACGGGATGCCTAACCCGCCTTTGCGGTAGCTTCTGGAACGACTTCGGTGTAAATGGGGCGATTTTCCAGGGTTTCACTTACTTCTAACACTGCCTTTCGCGCCCATTTATCCACGGCAATAATTTCTTCTAAAGACGGCGTGGGATTGTTCTCGGTTTGGTGGCGATCGCACACTTGTTCGATAACGCGCGGAATATCCAAAAACGTAATTTTTTCCTCTAAAAATAACTCCACAGCTTGCTCGTTTGCCGCATTCAATACCGCAGGCATCACGCCTCCCGCACGACCAGCAGCATAGGCCAATTCCATGCAGGGATACTTGTCGCGATCGGGTTCTCGGAAGGTTAAATCTCCGGCTTTAACTAAATCCAATTGTTGCCAATCGGTATAAATTCGCTCGGGCCAAGACAAGGCATAAAGCAAAGGCAATCGCATATCCGGCCAGCCCAATTGCGCTAAAACCGAAGTATCTTGCAATTCAATTAACGAGTGAATAATACTTTGCGGATGAATCACGATATCGATATTATCGTAATCCATGCCAAACAAATAATGCGCTTCGATGACTTCGAGTCCTTTATTCATCAAAGTTGCCGAATCTACGGTGATTTTTTGGCCCATTGACCAGTTGGGATGCTTCAAGGCATCGGCAACTTTTACGGTGGCTAATTTTTCCACCGGCCAATCGCGAAATGCTCCCCCAGAGGCGGTGAGGAGAATGCGTCGCAATCCCCCTTCCGGAACCCCTTGCAAACATTGAAAAATTGCGGAATGTTCCGAGTCGGCGGGGAGTAATTTCACCCCATGTTTTTCGATTAGGGGATTGACTACCGGGCCGCCGGCAATTAAGGTTTCTTTATTGGCTAGGGCGATATCTTTGCCCGCTTCAATCGCCGCAATGGTGGGAAGCAACCCCGCACAACCGACAATTCCCGTGACTACCGCTTCCGCATCGCCGTAACGGGCCACTTCTACTACGCCGGATTCTCCACCCAGCAGGATGGGTTGGGGGTCGAGGTCGGCGATCGCCGCTTTCAGTTCCGGTAATTTTTCCGCCACGCAAATCGCCGCTATCTGCGGTCGAAATTCGCGAATTTGCTGGGCTAACATTTCAACATTGCGTCCGGCGGCTAACCCGACTATCCGAAACCGATCCGGATGATTCGCCACAATATCTAAGGTTTGAGTGCCAATGGAGCCTGTGGATCCCAGAAGTGTAATCGCTTTCACAATTGTTCGTTTTATGAGTTCCTGCCCCTCCACTATACGGTCTTCCGAGTCCCGATTCGCAAATCCGATCCCGGTTTTGTGCGCCACCGTTGCCCACTGGGGGAATTTTTTGGGTATTTTTACTCGTTTTTTGCCGAATTCGCTCAGGAAATCCCCTATTGGATCCCGAACTTCTCCCGAGTTTTTTACTTTTTGTTAAGTTCTCTCTCAGTTTTTTAAACTTTTGTCAAGATTTTCGCAAATTGTGTGGCAAAGGGTTTATCCTCATAACTATAACTTGCCACAACTTGCAATATCGGCCTCGGTGACACAGGATATCTAAGACAAATTACTCAGGATTACTTGGCTGAGGCCAATATCGCTCAATCGCACGATTTAATAGAGGTTCGTGGATTTTTTACTGAAATTTTAAGGAGATTTACCACAATGACACAGAAAAACGCAGCTCAACTGTTTAAAGCTGTAAAACAAGATATGGCATTAAAAGAACAACTGCAAGCGGCTAACAATTTATCTCGGTTCCGAGAGTTGGCGGAAGCTAGAGGCTATCGCTTTACCGATGAAGAACTGCAACGCGAAATTAGCCAATTGTCTGAAGAAGAATTAGCCTCGGTGATGAATCCCGGCATTGCTCCTCGCCATCACATCCTACATCGATAATCTCATTTTTCGGGTTTCCAGGTAATTCTGGAAACCCGAAAAAGCGGGGGATTGAAATCGCGCCTAGGCACAGGCTAATTCCGCCTAGGCTGACTATTTTTTTACAGGCATTGCCCACCGCAACGTTAAACTCGATGGGAAACCCGTCAAAATTTTTAAGAAATAATCATGTTTTCCAGGGCAGTTTGCAAATCTTTGGTTAATTCAGCGATCGCGCTGCGCCGCTTTTGTTGATAATTGGCGGCGCGATCGCTGACGGATATCGGTTCGCCTACGGTCAGCTTAACCCGTTGCGGTCCTAGTTCGGGACGGTTCAAAAACGGATCTTCGCCTTTGATGCGGGCGATGGTATCCCACACCAATAAGGTGGTTTCTGCAAAGCGTTCAAAGGTGGGTTTTTCGCGCACGTATTGACCGGTAACCGCCACAAAACTTTCCACCAGTCGCATGTGCCACATCCGCAAACTGGCTTCTTCCGCTACGCGATCGGCAAGTCCCCGTTCTAACGCTGATAGAGCCTCAAAATCCTCGATATCCTCGCGATAAATTCGCTCCCATCCCGCTTGTTCCAATCGCCTACAGCGGTCGATTACATTCCCTTTGGCAGACACCTGAAAATACTCTTCTGCCACTTTTAATGCTTCATCTAATAAGGCGGGCAATTCCCGGGTTAACTCTATTTCTTCTGCTGACTTTTTCGGTATGTCTCGATGATAAAACCGCCGATAAAAGTCTTCCATTAACAAGAGCAAATGTTTGCCCAAGCGAATCAAACGCGGGTAAAGATAAGCTTGATGGGTGAGGTGGGGATGGTCGAGGGCAGATTCTTTAAGTTGGTCAGTGGGTAGGGGTTCCAAGCCACAAAATGCCTCCATGCGACTTAAGAGAGTTTCTACTGCATCCCAATTGTCTTCGATATAGAAATACTGAATGCCAAGGGGAAGGATGAGGACTTCTTCCGGGCGATCGGCTTTTTTTAAATCTTCCACACACCAAAATGCGAGTTGGGCGATTCCGGGTTCTAAGGGACTGACAATTTCATTGTGTCCGTTGGTGGCCCCTTCCGGACCGGCGGCGAGGGGAAACAACCCATTGATAAATAATTCCCGGGCCGATCGCAACCCCTGACGGTCCATTTTACCCCGTTGAATGGGTGTGGCCCCGAGTTTGGAAAACACCCATCCCACCCATTGTCCGGCCCACAGGGGAATGCCGCGATCGTACAATGCATGAACGTGGGAGGGTGAATGGAGGACGATCGCCTTTTCTTTCGCCACTTGGGGGACGATGCGCCACAATAATTCCGAGACGGCAAATGGATCGTGGGTACTCGGATGTCGGGCGGCGATCGTAAAGCGAATTTTGCCCTGTTGAAACTGGCGATACAGTTCCACAATCCGCTCTACATTTTCCGCTTCAATTTCGGCGATCGGGGTGTTTGCTTTCCGCCACAAGGGCATCAACACTTGGGCGGCGCGAAACACCAAGGGATTGAAATCTGGGGGGATAAATTCTAACGCCGGTTGAGCTTGAGTGATTGGATTTGGCATGATGTTCGATAACGGGTTTAAGTCTCTAGTGTGTTCGGAATATCGCAGCAGATTTACTCATTTTATCCATTCCAGGGGCAAGGGGGAAACGCTGCCCGGAGAAACTGACTGACCATTAACGCCCCGATAAATTTCCCCTTCCTTTACTCCCAATGGTCTAATTCAATCAGCCAATTTTGTAAAACGGCGATGATTTGTTCCCGGCGGGTTTCAAAGGTGGCGGCAATCCAAATTAAGAGGATACCGACTATCAACCCCACGATCCATCGCAAAAATGAATAAAGCGCGTTGAGAATCACCAGTTGATTCACGGCATTGAACAAAAATACGACGGTTCCGACATAGAGAAAGGCGCGAATTCGCAGTATCAATCCGGCAAAGATAAATCCCAGGCTAATCAGGCCGGTAATTAACCAGTGATGGGTGAATAGGATAACAAAACAGAAGGTGCCGCTGGCGAATAATCGGATGAGATGTCGGATGGGTTTTTGTGCGGATTCCTTCAGGTCTGGCTCGACTCGAGCGAAGTATAGCACAGAAGCGACTAAGGGCGTGATGTACCAGAGGATATCGGTGAGGTTGAGGGTGTCAAACCAGCGCAGCAGCGCCCAGTCTATGAGGGCGACACTGAGATAGGTCAGCCGAATTTGGCGGTACATTCGGCTCAGGAAGATATAAAATGAGGCGGATAGGGTGGTGGAAAAGTACCACGCTACATCGGTGCTGGTGTAGGGGGCATCACTGGTGGCGAATACTCCGATCGCCGGTAAGCCGATCGCTGTTCTGCGCCAGGGTTTTTGCGGCCATCCCCAAGTTTCCCAGGGCAGAAAATAGAAAAAGTATGCCACCACACAGGCGATCGCGCCGCCCCAGAGAATCACCACCGCTTGAAACTCGCTGGGTAGGCGCGTCACCAGATAAGTGACGATTCCCGCTGCTTCTAAAATGCCTAGGTAAACCCAGAGTTCGGCGGTTTCGGGAGTGGGGTGATGGCGACCTCGGGCGATCGCGTAGTGGCTCAAAAAGATACCGGTGCCCAATCCTACCCAGTCGGTGGATGAGATGGGATAGGCGATCGCGCTGGCTAACAGGGTGCTGCTCAAACCCCAGTGCAGGTGCGCCAGAAAGGCCAATTCTTGGGCACTCAGGGGCAGAAACTCGCTCAACCACGGGCCAAGCAGGCGATATTCATAGACGATTCCAGCGCCTAAGGCGGCCATTGCAATTAAGCGATCGCCGGGATACATGGAGGCGACTTGATAGTATAGCAGCTCGTAGGCGGCCAGGGAACATCCGAGCAATCCGAGATATACTAGCGGTTTCCCTTGGCGATACCTGCGCCCAATGCCAATGGCGATCGCCGCAAGTCCGAAGCTGGTTAATCCGCTCCAACTGGTAAAGCTTCCGCCCCGCAATGCCACTCCCAGAATGCCGTAAAACAGGGGAATCGCGTTCAAACTGTGGGGCAATTCTCTGCGGGTGCGCCTCATCCACCATTCGCTTAAAATGAAGGCGATCGCGCCGAGGAGGACATTCGCCACGGCTAAGCTAATCCAGGTGCGATCGAACAGGCCCAGCATTTCGGCACTCAGCAATTCTAAGCTCCAGGCTAAGATATAAACCCCCTGCTCTGAGGGGTCTTGCAACAGCCGATAGGCGATCGCGCCAGTGGTGAGAACGCAGGCAATTAGCACTGCGGTGGAGGGCACCAGCATTTCTTGGTAAACGGTAAAGGAGTGCAGGGCGATCGAGCTCACTTCTAGGGCGAGGATGGCGTTTGCCCATCCCTGGGCGGCGCGGGCATACACCCGGGATAGTTCGGTGTGGCGAGGCATCAGCCAAGTGTGAGTTAAGGCTAAAGCGCCGATCGCACTGCCTCCGACGACAAGCCAATCCTCGCCGACCACGGGAGGCAATCCCAATAGGCCGAGGGCCAATATCTGGCCGATGAAGCTCAACCCACAGCCAATGGCGATCGCCGCCGATACGGTTTCTCGCAAGATGCGGGTATTCAGCAGCATGACTGCCGTGGCGATACCCAGGGCGATCGCGCGCGTTTCTGCGGTTTCTAAGGTCAGCAGTTGAGCGGCTAAGGCGGCGGCTACACTCAACGCCGCCGCCCCGCGAGAGCGCTCCCGGGAGCCATAGGCAATGGCGGTTAGCCCCACCGGCGCGATCGACCACAGAAGTCCCCATTCGGAAGCCATTCCACTTCCATAGGGCTGATAGATGTTGTAGGTAAAAATATAATAACTGACCAGCACTACCCCTAACCCTAAATACCAAGCAGTCGCGGCACAGGTGCGATACAACTGCACCCAGGGAGGGCGCGTTCTCAATTCTAGGGCGAGGGAAATCCCCCACTCGGCGATCGCGAGGGCTAATAACAGGCTGGCCCACCCTTCCATCGGCAGATTGGGGACTGCCCAATTGACGCTGGAGAGTAGGGCGAGCAATGCAGTGATGTGGGTGAGGTAAATTAAAGTCGGCGCACTGTGCGGTAGCTGAGGGATGGGCGATTCTGCTGCCTCATTGTCTCCTTCGTCGGTTCCGATTGTGAGGCGACGATAGGTGACGAGGGCGAGGGTGACGGTACATGAGTATAATGTGAGATTCAGGACGCTGGGATTGGCTAGGGCGAGGCTAACCAGAATCAGACCCAATCCGAGGCAGAGGCGATCGCCGGTGACGGCACAGGTGCGCGCCCGGGAGTGGCGATCGCCTGCAGCTTGGCAATACAGCCAATCGGTCAGCCACACCATCAATAGCAGGTAGGGAAACAGGGTTAGGCTGAATAACACCCAGGGGTTTTCTTGCGCTTGGGCGAGTTGCTTGCCGGTGGCGATCGCGCTGTTGCGAAGCACGGGGGGTATTAATTCTCGCATCAGCCAATATGCTTGCAAACCAATGGCGAAAATGGCGATAAAATCAACAACGCGGAAAAACCAACGCAGGCTTACGCTCAACCACCACAACGCCAGGGCGCTGACGGCGATCGCTTGCCAGGGTAAGGTCCATACGGAGATTGCCCAACCTAGGGCTAATAAGCTACCCCCCCAGAGTGACTCGGAAAATCCGGCCCTCGGGCGCGGGTCTGCTTCTGAGGCGCGATCGCTGGCATGTTTCGCGGCGATGGTTCGCGCGTGGGCCAAAATCCAACCGCAGATTCCGATGGCTAATCCGAAGCGATCGAGGGGCAACCCGACGATGAAAATGGCGCGCCCCAGCACCACGGCGGTGGCGTAAAGTCCGAGGAAAATATCCCGGCGGCTCAATCGGCTCGGCGGTGGGGGTGGGGGTAAGTTACTTTCGGCATCGGGGCGATCGCTGTGGCGGGCGGGTTCCCCGGGCACTAAGGTACTCCCCAGGGCGGTGAGGATGGCACTGAAATACACCGCCACGAAGGGCCATCCGGTCAATCCCCACCCCCAATGCAGGTAACAGGGCACCATGTAGAGGGTGAAGGGTAAAATCGCCGATGGGCTGTTTTTGCAGTGGTGCGCGATGATGGCGCTCAGAACTGGTGCGGCGATCGCGATCGCTCCCCATCCCGCCAAGGAGTTCCACAACCCAAACCCACCCATCGCCCAAAAATTTACCGGCACCAGCAGCAGTGTCACCAGTTGCAGGGTTTGAGCACTCAGGCGCAATCGCCCCTGTTTGCCCGCCCACTGGCTGGCTCCCCAAAACATGATGGTGTAGGTGAATAACACCAAATACTGACCGGCGGCGGGAAATCGTTCCCATTGGGTGGCGGCGAGTACCCCGGAGGACAGAAGCACCATAAAAACGCCGAGAAACAGCAGCCATCGCACGCTCAGTTCTGCCTTGAGCGACTGCAATATCCGGAACCCGGGAACTGGGGCGCTTTCTCCCTGACTCCCGTCTTCTGTGGGTTGCTCCGGGGATATCGGAGGGGCGGTTTGCAGTTCCCGAGGGGGTTCCTCTGGAGTGGCTGTTTCTTCGGTTGCAATCTGTTGCGGTTGCGGTAACGGATGGCTCAGATAGGTTTGGCACAGGTTCCTGACCTGGCGATCGTCGAGCAATCCCAAACGCACCCAAGCCTCCAGCCCTTCTAGTAATCTAGGGTTGGAGGCGTTTAAATAGAGTTTTATTGCAATGCGCGGATCGGGTTGAGAAGACATGGGCAGGTTCTCAAAGCTTAATCGAAATTATGCTCCTTATTCACCCGATCGGGCGAGGGTTTTTATGGAAGTTAATGAATTGGCATAGGTCCCCCCAGTCGGTGCGTCACCCCCGATTTTTTATTTGGTTGTTTTCCCATTTGTTGGGTGCGGGGGTGACGCACCCTACGGTTTTTTTATTTTGAGGTTATAGCATGTTGCCAACTGTTAATTTTTTGGAAAAAAATCTAAGCTCTCCTGGGCTGTTGGGGAAAACAGGAAGAGAGCTAAGGGCAAGTGATAATAAAATTTGCTGTAAAGGGGGGGGGAAGATTAAGATTGAGCGGTTTGATAAATCCGTTCTTGGAAGTGGATTTGGTCTTCCCGGGGGTCGGAGTAGGCGACTTCGAGTTCCAGGCGATCGCCCAAAGCCACCGCCCGGGGGACGCGCCATGCCAGTTCGATCCCCAAATCTTCTAATAAAATCAGGACCAGATTTTCATCTTCTCGCAGCCAGCGCAAGACCATTGCCTGCCAGACTTCCCCGGAGTGACGGCGCAGATATTCCAAAACCCAATAGCGGTTGGTTTGGCGTTCCACCAAGGAGGCTTCTTTCACGGCGGTGCCGATACTGGACATGATATCTTGCACCTCTTGGGTCGAGAAGGGAAGTTCCTCGCCGCGCAGGTGGGCCTTAATTTGGAAATGGGCCAATAAGTCGCTGTAGCGGCGGATTGGAGAAGTGACCTGGATGTAGGTATCCAAGCCCAAACTCGCGTGACGCGCCGGGGTGAGGCTCATTTCACTGCGGGGCATACAGCGACGGATGGCACTGGCGCGTACCGGCCCTGCGGGAAGGACGATTAATTCTTCTTCCGGGGGCAATTCCGGCTGAGGTTGGTTGCGAAAGGGTAGGGGAAGATTGTGGGTTTGGGCGTAGCGTCCCGCCACTTCTCCCGCCAAAATCATCATTTCAGCCACCAACTGGCGCGAGGCGGAATCTTCCAGCAGTTCTACTGCAATCTGGTCGTTGTCGTAAACCTTAATCGAGGCATCGGGCATGGAGATGCTAATTGCCCCTTG
The DNA here is from genome assembly GCF_055795085.1 of Phormidium sp. CCY1219. Taxonomy (NCBI): domain Bacteria; kingdom Bacillati; phylum Cyanobacteriota; class Cyanophyceae; order Oscillatoriales; family Oscillatoriaceae; genus Phormidium; species Phormidium sp. CCY1219. The sequence goes on from NZ_JAYFEQ010000355.1 coordinate 20,512, forward strand.
AGACCGTCGCCATGTTTGGCGACGCTTGGCCCACTCAGAGAGTTCGGCGATTTCGGGTTCGGCTTGCACGCCGAGTTCGAGCATCTCATCCACATCGGTGTAGGTCAGGCGATAGGTGGGTTGGATGACCGTGGGGTGGATGGTGTATTCCTCCACCGCGCCGCTTTCATCTAAAATCACGCCGAAACTCAGGGCCGGACAACGCTGACCCTGAACCAAACTCATCGGGCCGGTGGCCAATTCATGGGGGAACATGGGCACGATGCCGGTGGGCAGATAGAGGGTAGTGCTGCGCCGACGGGCTTCCAGGTCTAGTTCATCTCCGGGAGAAATCAATCGCGAGGGGTCGGCAATGTGGATCCAAATACGCTGACGCATCCCATCCAGGGTTTCGATACTCAAGCCATCATCGATTTCCTGGGTACTTTCATCGTCAATGGTGTACAGCTTCAGATGCGTCAGATCGAGACGATGGTTCGCTTCGCGATCTTCAGGCGGAGAATTCAAATAGCTTTGGGCCACGTCGAGTACCTTGGTAGAGAAATGAGTGGGAATCTGAGTGCGTCGCAAGAATAAATTCTCGTGCTCAGACCACACCCCTAAATCTACCAAAAGCCGGAAGGCTCCTTGGGGGGTCTCTGGGCGGTCTAAGGCGGCGAGGGTTTCTTTGGCGGTATGGCGATCGCGCGCGTCTTCTGCGAGGGCGGCATAATTTTCCAGCGCCTCAATCCGAATGCGATCGCTACTCGCCCAGTCTACCGACTCCCCTGCTAGAGTGTCTTGCACCCGCGCGACAAATTCCGCCCATTCTTGCTGTCGCTGGGTTTCTACCGCTTGTTGATGCTTGAGATCCGCCACCTGAGATGGCGATCGCGGTTCGTAGCGATCGCCTTTGTGCTTGAAATATATTTTATCTTCACAGAGCAACACATGCGCCGCATACCGTTGAGCGGGATTGCACTCGGAAAACAGCAGCATCGCCATGTCGGCTGGATCCACGCCCTGACCGTCCTCTACCAGGATTTCCCACGCCACCTCTACGCTTTCTGGGTCGAGATATTGTTCTACCTCCCGTCGGAAAGACGCGATTTCCGCCTGGGTGAAAGAACCCCCTGAAATTTCGTAGCTGACTTGTCGCGGGGGGATGCTGTTGGATTGCCCATTCTCATCCACCACAATCCAGTTCTTTTTTCCATCAGGTCGATCCGCCACGGCGAGGCGTCGCTCACCGTGCAGCCGATATTCGAGCAGCGTTCCCTTCTCCACAATCAATACTCCAAACTTTAGGGTCTAGGGTTTACATCTTCACATTTCCCCTAAAATCCTAATTCCTTCCCTCCCGCAAATTTCTCTTATGCTTCTTGATTCACAAATGGCAACAACGCCAGAATTCTAGCCCGCTTGATTGCTTTGGTCAGATCGCGCTGTTGCTTGGAGGTTAACCCGGTAATCCGACGGGGTAGAATCTTGCCCCGTTCGGTAATAAATTTTCTCAGCAGCTCCACATCTTTGTAGTCGATGGGTTCGCCCGGTTTGATTGGAGAAACTCGACGACGGTAGTAACTCATAGCAGTTTTTTCGATTTAATGGTTTTCTTGCAGACCAGTGAACGACACTTAGCAAAAGTCCCGCTTTCACCTCAACGAGCCGACTGCTACATTGAGGCTGGGACCCCCAGTTATTTCGTTTCTTTATGGACGGTGTGTTTGTTGCAATAGCGGCAGTATTTTTTCAACTCCATCCGTCCGGTGGTATTGCGACGATTTTTCTGGGTGGTGTAGCGCGACACTCCCGGTCTTCTTTGATCCGGATTGGTGCGGCACTCGGTACATTCGAGGGTGACGACGATACGGACGCCTTTAGCCATAGGTCTCCCGGCTCCAAAAGCTAGACAGATTTAGACACGATTTATCATTATCTCATAGCCGCGTCTGCTTCAACAAGTCTATTTGGCTGGTTTTGATAAAAATTGTTTATGGCTGGCTCGCAATTGGATAGCGGATTGCTGACCTTGGGCGAAGGCCGATCGCCGGTTTGGCTTCCTTGTCTTCTCCTCGCCGATGGAACTATCATTCCCGGTCTTTTCCCCGCTCTACCCGCTCGCGATACAACCGTCGCAATTGTCTATACCACTTTTTGGCTTTAATGTCAAGGGAAAAGCCGCGCATCGTTGCCACCACCATCGTATTGGCAAGGCGATCGTGAAATGCCTGTTTCCGCATCGGATCCGTCGCCGCCGCACTACAATCGATCGCCAAAGGCAGCAGCAGCAGCATCCCCGCCCCATGTCCCGGGGTAAGATGGCTCAGTCCGATCGCTGTCAGAACCGCCCCGATCCCGGTCATCGCTTCGCGCTTGAACAAGTCTTGCAACAGCGGGGTGCGGCCAAATCTCAGGTCCACGACTTTCATATCCAACGCCCAAGACCCCAAACTCTGACCTTGATTGCGACCCACGAGCAATACCCGCATTCCCAACCACAACAACAAGAACACCACCACTTGCCCGAATTCCATCCCCGGGGAATTGGGATCGCCGCCCAAGGAACTGAGCAGGGCTACCACCCCATAATCAATGATAAAAGCAGCCCCCCGACGCGCGATCGTCACTTTGGGGAAGCGCTTATAAAGCGGATCCGTATCCATAATTCTCGAAATATCCTATTCTTCGGATTAGGGGTCGATAGGGGCTTTGCAACCCCTACCTCCCATTCAGAACCGGACATGAGACTTTCACCTCATCCGGCTCCTAGCTAATTTATCCCTTGTCATGGGAGCTGATTTTCGCTTGATATTCCTCAATTATGATGAGGTCTCTTGCGGTTTTACGGT
>NZ_JAYFEQ010000356.1:0-1012 GCF_055795085.1 Phormidium sp. CCY1219
ATTGGAAACGAATTGGGCAATTTTCCCCTAAGAAAGTTAAACTGATTCGCAGGTCAAACAAACTGTGCGTTGTTTAAGTCACGACGGTTAAAACCGTCGTTCGTCTTTCCTCCCCGAACTAAAGTTACGGGGATTCCAGACTCTCGATCGCTTTCCTTGAGTGGCAACATAGGGGGTTGCAGGCACTGCGTCGGCTGCGATCGCGATCGCAACTATCGGCGATTCGCTTCGCAATTCCCGGCATGAGTTGCGATCGCTGCCCTTCATTGAACGGAAATCAAAAACGCGATACCTTAAAGTTCAAGTTTCGCCAAATCAAGCAAAAACGAACTGATTCGGGAGGTTGATGCGTGCAGGTAGCAGTTCTGGGCACCGGGTTAATGGGGCTAGCGATGGCTGAAAAACTTTTGTCGGCCAAGGTTTCGGTGGTGGCGTACAATCGAACGCCAGAGAGAATGGAACCGCTTCGCCAAGCCGGTGCGGTGTTGGCGAATTCCCCTGATGAGGCGATCGCCCAATGCGATTGCGCGATCGCCATGCTCTCCAATGCCACGGCGATCCGCGAGGTGGTATTGTCTGAGCGCTCTCGTCCCCATCTGCAGGGACGAACCATCATTCAGATGGGAACCATCGCCCCGAGTGAAAGCCGCGAGTTTGCCTCGCAAATCGCGCAATTCGAGGGGGACTATTTCGAAGCGCCGGTTCTCGGTAGCATTCCCCAGGTGAAGTCGGGCAGCTTGCAAGTCATGGTGGGGGGTACCCGGGAGCAATTTACCCAGTGGTCTGAATTTTTAAAACATTTTGGCGAACCGCAACGCATCGGCGAGGTGGGTGAAGCAGCGGCGCTGAAATTGGCACTCAATCAACTGATTGCGAGTCTGACCACGGCGTTTTCGTTGAGCTTGGGTTTCGTGCAGCGCCAAGGGGTTGATGTGGAGGTGCGATTCGTTCCCGCAAAAGTGGAGGGTAAATGCCTGAAACGTAAGCGGGGCAAGGAACACAGTCCCTAAAG
>NZ_JAYFEQ010000357.1:0-37855 GCF_055795085.1 Phormidium sp. CCY1219
TGTTTAGGGAAAAGATTAGTCAGAAAATAGCATTTTTCTGCAATTTCCATACCTTTTTGCCAAATTCTCAAGTCTTTAAAATCATTAATCTCTGACATTTTGATAAATTTTCTGAATTGAACTGTTCCCCGTTCCCTGTTCCCCGTTCCTAATTGAACTGTTCCCCGTTCCCTGTTCCCCATTCCCTGTTCCTAGCTGTTAGTTTAGCATAACAAATTTGGTAGAGCCAAACTAGCTTTGGCAATATCAACCGGATTGGGGATGATTTCTGTGGGTAAAAAAGGGGATTGGGTGGGGAATCACAGTGGGTGGGGGAACAGGCCCACCCGAGGGGTAAAGCAGGGGCGAAGGAAGCAGGTGGCGGGGGGGGTTTAATAGCTCAGATGCAGTTGGGTTGCTTCGGACCAGCCGGCAATTTCTTCGAGTTCCAAATCTACCCAAAAGGTGCTTCCTTCGCCAATTTTGCTGATAACGTGCAATTCGCCGCCCATCAGTTCGACTAATTTTTTAGCGATCGCCAATCCCAACCCAGTTCCTTCCATCCGACGGTGTTTTTCCCCCACCTGATGAAACGGTAAAAAGATATCGTGCAACAATTCTGGTTGGATACCACAGCCGGTATCTTCCACTTGAAAGCGGATTTTGCGGCCCACAGGGGATTCTATCTCGCCCTCGGAGGAAAGATGACCGTTTGGCGTCGCCCACTCGCCATCGATCGCATACCCCACCTTAAACGTCACACCCCCTTCGTCGGTGAACTTAACTGCATTGCTGAGCAAATTGAGCAAAATTTGCCGCAAGCGCTTGCGATCGCCGCGAATTCCGTGGGGAAGGGGAGACACCACCTGATAGTTAAACGCGATCGCTTTTTGCGACGCCCGCATCTCGAATAAATCGCTAACATTGCTAACAAACGCCGGAAAATCAAAATTACTCAACTCCAACTCCAGTCGTTGCGCTTCAATTTTCGCAATATCGAGAATATCCGTAATCAACGTCAGCAAATGCTCTCCGCACTGATTAATCTTAGCAATATCCTGCTTTTGCTGTTCGTCGAGATCCTCATCCTCTTCGAGCATCAATTGCGTGTAACCTAAAATTGCATTCAAGGGGGTGCGAAGTTCGTGACTCATATTTGCCAAAAACTCGCTTTTCGCCCTAGACGCCACTTCCGCCACTTCTTTCGCTTTCAATAGCTCTGCTTCCACTGTATCGCAGTGTGCTGTGGTATTTTCCAGCAAAATTTCTAAATCGGCTTTTTCCTGTTTGACAAGTTCTAGCTCCCGTCGCTGTTTTTTTAGCTCGATTAGCAGTTCTTCTCGAGTTGTATTGTGGTCCCACATAGCCCGTGATTTTCCTTTACCGACACCGGATAATGACAGATAAGCGCGCCGTTTACCCCTCTCAAGTGCAGATGCGCTCGAAATTGCGGCGGGAGTCCCAACGAATCCCCTGGGAAGCGCCCTTGGGCTAGCCACTGGTTTCACCTTTCCTGGCGCGCCTTACAGAGCAGTTGCACCCCGCCGTGCAAGTTCTTCTGGTTGTATTGTGCCAGAAATCTCCCTATGGCGTAGTTTTCCTCAAATTGAGACCCAACCCAACATTGGGGGAGCTTTTTCATTATCACCTACACCCGCTTTTCCGTGCAATCCTGAGCTTCGAGGATTGGGAGTTTGGGTGTGGAGGTTGCACCCGGGGGCGATCGCATCTGCGGGGATTAACCGTCCCGGCTTTTCTCGGTCTCCGATACATCTAATTTGCATAATTCTCTCTGCTCGCCCAGCCTCCCCGACCGTAATTTTGAGGCTCTATAACCAATTTCATCGGGTCAAAAAGCCGCTTCTCGGTGCCGAGCCTCCCTGGCTCATGCCGGAACTTTATGCAAATTAACTGTTTTTCACTTCTTTAATGCCATTCTAAGGTTAACGAAGGCATCAGCCGTTGTAAATTCTTTAACGACTTGCCTTGCCAAAGAATATCCTTCGACCCTTTTACTACTAAATCAATAGTTTTTTTCTGGCGCACCTTAATCGCAAACTTGGACAAGACATTGATCCCGGAACTATTGAGAAAATCCAATTCTTGCAAATTAAGCGTCATAATCGGCGGTTCTTGGTTAATCGCCGCTTCCAGCAATTCCACGATGGGGGCATATTCATCCATGCCACTGAGTCGCAAGGAACCCTGGCAATTAACCGTAGCGGTGTCCGTATCGTACGAAATGCGATAGTCGTCGGTTTTGATTTCCATACTCAGTTGTCAGTTTTCTATGAACCGGGGGAGAGAAGGATTGGCGAACCTACCTCAACCTACCTCAACAGACCCGTTTTAACATAAAACAGATTGGGGTCAAAGGGGAAAATTGCGGGTTCTACTACCGCAAACGCCAGGTTTCCGCTAAGTGGCGTCCTCTGAGGGGGCGATCGCGACTCTGCTCGAGGGTAACGCATTGTTATAATTGCCCGAGGCAGTGAATGGGCAAGCGTCTGGCATTGGCGATCGTCCCATCCCCCGGGGTTGCCCTTCTTTGGCAACCACTATACCTCAATCTGTACCATTGTGGTTACGGATTCGATGTCATCCTTGCTCTCCAGGGATTCAAATTTCCAGCCAATTTTCGCCCCATAATCGTTGAGCATGGTCAAATACCCCAACCCGGAACTGCTATGACTTTCGTCAGCGGCATTTTTTTCTAACTGTTGAATATATAACTCTTGCGGGTCGGAACACTGCATTTTTTTAATAAAACTCTGCAATTTATCCTGATGGTGCGGGGTCAGTGCATTGGTGGTCACGAACACAATTTTATCGCAACTGAGAACCAATTTAATGCTAATCGGATAGTGCCATGTTTCCTGACTGAATTTCATCGCATTTTCTAACAGTTCATTGACAATATAACTCACGGCACATTGAATTTCTGCTTGTTTGCTAAACCCTGCCTCGGTTTTTTCTTCCCCGGGAAAGAACGTGGTAAAGTAATCGGCAAGAAAATCGGCAGATAAACCATTGTTACGCCAGCGCTGCTTGAGCGGAATCGAGTGGGGCGAAAAACCCAATATTAAGTATTCCGTGCCGGAGGGGAGTTCGTCGATGAAGTCGCCAAATATCTTAGTCATGTGGGTTTCATAAAATGTAAGGGTCTGAGTGAGTAAAAAGGAGAGTCACTGGAATCGATACTGAAGCGGGAGAAAAGTTCCCCCTGGAATTCGCTATCTCCCGTTTAACAATGTCCCTGAAGATTTCGGGAGTAATTCCTTTCTCGGTTATATCATCTGAAAGTTGGAGATTGCCAATATATTGGCCATCTCCCTGGGGTGAAGTTCCCGAAACTTGCCCCAGGGATGCACTCCAGTCCCACTGCAGACCCGCCTCACCCCCGCGATCGCCTGCTTTTTCACCCTTGGGGAGGCGGTTGGACGCGCAGCATGCGATCGCCACCCTGCTGAAATTCATAAGCAACCGGCTGGATTTCCAGTCCATACCCTTGAGATGAGAGAGACTCCATCACTGGGGTCAAATAGGGGGAAGGGTCGCCGGCAATGGTTAACAAGGGGAAAATGCGGACTGCCCGGGCGACGCGACACAATTCGGCGATCGCCTGCAGGTGAAACGCTTGGGAGAAAAACTCGGAATAGCTGAACAAAAAATGGCTGCAAAGGGCCAACTCAAATTCCTGAGTTTGAAACGGTAATTGGGGCAACTGGGCGGTGACGTAGCGCCCTTCGGAAATGCCTTGGGGGAAATCCTGCAAAAATTGCCCCATTGCAGCGATTCTCACCGCTCCCAAATCCTCGGGGGAGCTGAAAGTTTTCCAAATGTAGTATTCTTGATTATTACGCAGTTCTTGAATAATTTGCACATAGGTGTGGGCGATGCGTTCGCCAATTTGTTCCACCCTAAATTCATACAGGGGGTCGCAGGAAATCACCCGAGTGCCTTGCGCCGTCAGTTGTGCGTTGAAGCTAGCCGGACCTGCGGCACAGTCGAGAATATTTAATTGTAGCTCATCGGGAGTCAAATTAAACATTTTGCGATATTCCTTCAGCGATCGCCCCCAAGGAACCACCTGATTTAAACTAAATGCCATGTTTCCCCCTGGAAAAAACATCAAATAATCCACAAACGCGAAACCCCGCCTCTGGGGCATTTCGCGTTTGTTGCACGGTGTGGGCATCGGTGTGGTTATGCCACGGATAATGCCCTCGCGGGTTGCGCCACTGGTACGCCACGTCCCACAGCGGCGGCGATCGGGCGCAGACTGTCCACCAATTCTACCATTTCCGGCAGGGAAAGGGCCTGTCTGGCATCGGACACAGATTTGTCGGGTTCTGGGTGACATTCCACGATCGCCCCATCAGCACCGGCAGCGATCGCGGCGCGGGTCAAGTGGGGCACCAGTTCTCGCTTGCCCGCTGCGTGAGAGGGATCCACAATCACTGGCAAGTGAGTCAACTGTTTGAGCGCCACCACGGCCCCGAGGTCCAACACATTGCGGGTGTAACTATCGAAACTGCGAATCCCCCGCTCGCAGAGTACCACATTCGGGTTGCCGTGACTGAGAATATATTCGGCAGCACCGATGAACTCTTCGAGGGTAGCGGCGAGTCCGCGCTTCAGCAAGACTGGTTTGCCCGCATGGCCCAATGCTTTGAGCAAATCGAAGTTTTGCATGTTGCGACTCCCCACTTGCAGCATGTCGGCGTGGGTCGCAATCCCTTCGATTTGCGAAATGGACATCACCTCGGTAACGGTGGGAATCCCGGACTCTTCCCGGACCTGGGACAAAATTGTTAACCCCGCATCTCCCAAACCTTGGAAAGAGTAGGGGGAGGTGCGGGGTTTGTAGATACCACCGCGCAACAGTTGCACCGGCGCTTCGGACAGATGGCGGGCGACTTGCTGCATTTGTTCTAGGGTTTCCACCGCGCAAGGCCCGCCGACAATCAACAGGTCTTTGCCCCCCACGGTGGCGCGATCGCCGATTTGAATGACGGTGGGGGATTGGGTTTTTTCGGAAAGTGCGAGTTTGGCGTTTTTCATGGTGTTTCTCCTTGGAATTACAAACGAAATGAACGAAAAAAAAGCCCGGAACCTGTTTCGAGTTCCGGGCGGAGGCGTTATCCTTGCATGGCAAAACCTACCCAGAACTCTTTCTGAGCCAAAAATAAAAGCCAAAAAACCAGTTGTTCGCGGGATAGGTCTTCATCGGATTTGCCTCGATATGAATACAAGGTTAAGCAACAAAAAAACCGCAGAGTTGCTTCTGCGGTTCACCGGGCGTTTCCATGCGAGATGGTATTCACCGCCGGTGAACCTGCGTAAACCAAAAATAAAAGTAGTTGCTGCGGTTAAACATGAGAAAAATTGCTGGAAAAATAGAATGTATGCCGATTTAAGCTTACTCTAGCAAAGCGGTTGGCAGATGTCAACCCCCGAGTTTGCTCTCCTCGACCTCTGGCTGTAACCTTTGAGTTATCTTTACTCTAGACGACGCTATGCGCCACTGTGTTGCCAATTTGGCGATTTCGTTCAAAACTCTTTCCCCAGTTGTAGGGTGGGCATTGCTTGCTTCGCGATGCCCAGGGCCGGGGTAGGTAACAATGCCCAGCCAACGCTCTATTTGGGCAAAAAACCGCCACCCTCGGCCTTTTGATTGGAAAATTGTCAATCTGTGATATGCTGACCGGAAAAAGACCTAGGCGAAAGCTTGTTCGTCGATCGCGCGATTAGCTTGGGCGTCGGCGAGATGATTTTGCTGGCGGGGAATGTGTTGCGGAGGGTCGTAACTGTCGAAGCGATCGAGCAGAAAGATAACTTTTTCGTACAAGGGCTTCAGGTCGGGATTTTTGACGCGATATTCCCCGTTGATTTGTTTGATGAGCAGTTGGCTATCCGCTTTTAAAAGCACTTTTGTGGCTCCGATTTCTAGGGCTTTTTCCAAGCCGAGAATGGCGGCGCTGTATTCCGCTTGATTGTTGGTGGTTTGCCCTAAATACTGACAGACTTCGTAAAGGACTTCGCCGCGCTCGTCGGTTAACACCGCTCCTGCACCGGCTGGGCCTGGATTGCGCCGTGAGGCTCCGTCTGAATATACCATGACGTACATAAATTGACAATCGACTCCTGAGATTCTAATCAAAAATTAAATCGCGAACCAGGGTTTTGCAACGCGATCGCCCTAACCGGGTGACTTGGGAACGGGTGGGGCACGGTAAAGAATTGTAGCAAAACTCGAGGCGCTTTCATATGTCACGTTCCTCACTCGCGAGTGGGGCGAGAGAGTGCGGGGGAGTATCATACTCTGGAATCAAAGTCAATCCATCACGCCCTGAAATTTTGGCCGAAATTGCCGGAGATCAATTGGTGATGGACAATGGGAGAGTGCAGAGTGCCTCGTCCATCACCAATTGTCAATCGGTTACAGCTATCGGGGAGAGGAAGAGAACAAAAGCGGGAGGGAAAACGGCGATGCCGAGGGAGGATAGCTCACGGATATTGAATCAAAACCGGACCGTGAGGGAGATGTCGGCGATCGCCATTTGAGCGCTTATTCGTCACCAGCATGCGAAAGTCACCCAATTGCAATTGTTCGCTCAGGGGAACTTCGCTGAGACTTTCGATTTCCCAAAACACGGCCCAATTGGGGCGATCGGTTTGCGTAGAAGCGGGACGGAAGCGCTTATCCCCAGGATATCGGCCTCGGCGAGAGGGGATGTGACCCACATAGATGCCATGCCATGCGGCGGACATCTGCAGGGGTTTATCGGAATCGGAATGGGAGGGGTAGATAAAGACTTCTACCGCTTGGCCTTTTCTCATTTCATCCACTTGGCGAAACAATTCCCAAGCATCGCTGCCAAAGGCCACTTTTCCCTCGCTCTCGCAAGTTTCCATCCCCGAAACGAGGTGGACTTCCGGAACGGGTACCAGAATTGCAAACGCCTTTGTAATTCCCATTTATGCTACCATAAAATCGACTTGACCAGTGCCACGGTGAACCCACCGATACTTTCCACGGAAAGCTGGCAGGTTATCATTCTACCCGAGGGATAAGTTTGTGGCTAATCTTAGTCTACAGGTTCCGGCAAACATGACAATCGCCGCAATTCTTTTCGATTTAGATGGTACCCTGGCGAATACCGATCCGATACACTTCCAAACCTGGCAGGATCTTTTAAAAGACTATGGGATGGACATCGATAAAGCATTTTACCAGTCGCGAATTAGCGGCGGATTGAATGGCGAAATCGTGCAAGACATTTTGCCGCAACTGTCCCCAGAAGCGGGGAAACGGGTAGCGGAGGAAAAAGAAGCCCGCTTTCGCCAACTGGGCACCCAACTGGAACGGTTAGGGGGACTTGACGATGTGCTGACCTGGACCGAAGAAGGGGGAGTGAAGCGCGCCCTAGTGACCAATGCGCCCCCGGAGAATGTGGAATTTATGCTCGAGGTGTTGCAGTTAGGCGATCGCTTTGACGTGAAGGTGCTAGCAGAAAATGCGCCAATTGGCAAGCCCGATCCGACCCCCTATAACTTGGCCTTAGAACAGTTAGGGATTTCTCCTGCAGGGGCGATCGCCTTTGAAGATTCTCCCGCCGGGATACGCGCTGCAGTGGGAGCCGGCATTTATACCATTGGGGTTGCCACCACCCATGACCCGCACAAACTCCTCGACCTGGGCGCGGGGATGGCGATCGCGGACTTCACCGATGCGGACTTGTGGCAACGCCTCCTGCGGCGATCGCACTTGCCCTCGGTGTGAATGACGAGCAAACCGGGGGATTGAAATCGCGCCTAGGCAGGCTTGCGTCCGCATGACAAGGACTATGACTCGTTCCCAGGAGATGCGGGGAACGAGAAAACGATAAAGCGAGAAAAAAAGCCCGCCCGAGTCGTTGTTGGGATAACCGAACTCGACAACAAGGCGGAACTTATACTAAAGCGATCGCAACAACAAGATTACCCGCAACCTAACCCATCGCCGCTACAACCGCCGCCTTTCACGGCACCGACAACCGGGCGTTTGCCCTTCAGTTTCGTCAAATCCCCGCCGTCATACACCGCTTGCAATCCTTCCTGGATAAAGCCGCTCATTTCCACCGGCAACACGCCACACTTAGAGAGAATTTCCTTCGGATTATCCCCCATACTGGTGGCCAAAACCGCCCTGCAATCGTGCAATAAATCCGCCACTTTTTGCCACCGTTCAAATCCCGTTCCGGGTGCTGGTGCGATGCGTTCTTCCACCATTTTAAACCCGCTGTCGGTCTTTTCCCAAATCTGGAATTGTTCCGCTTGGCCCAAATGCTGATTTACCAACACTCCTTCATAAGATGCCACCGCCACATAAGGGCGATTTTTCGACTCCAACGGCACGATTTTCTTAGAACAAGCAATCAAACAGCCGTGAAATTCCTCCGACTGGTCTGCCCCTAGCAGTCCCACTGCATCGGCGCGACAGCGGGTGCAATGGCGCATTTGCGGTAAATATTGCTCGCATTCCTTGCGAAGTTTTGCCATCATCAAAGAATCCGGTTCCTGGATATCTTCAAACGGGGTATCTGGGGTGGGATACATGGCCATTGCATTAAACAAATCTGCCCCTAATTCTGCCATTGTCCGCGCTACTTCTACCACATGATGGTCGTTAATTCCCGGCATGACGATGCAGTTAATTTTCACCACCACCCCGGCAGCTTTTAACCCTTTCACCGCATTTAACTGCCGTTCTAGCAATAATTCCGCACCTTTGCGTCCGCGATACACGGTTTTGTCATCGCGAATCCAGCGGTAAACCTGGCGGGTAATCTCTGGGTCGATCGCATTAATTGTCACCGTCACGTGAGACACGCCAATTTCGGCAATTTCTTGAATGTATTCTGGTCTTAAACCCAGTCCATTGGTGGCCAAACATAAAATTAAATTGGGGTATTTTTCCCGCAGCAACCGCATGGTGGAGAGGGTTTCTTCCGGGTTGGCAAATGGATCTCCCGGTCCGGCAATTCCGGCTACTGTGATGCGCGGTTCTTTTTCCAAAACCCGCTCCATATAATACAGCGCTTGCGGTGGGGACAGGATGGTGCTGGTGACTCCTGGTCTGCTTTCATTCACGCAATCATATTTGCGATTGCAGTAGTTGCATTGCACGTTACAGCGCGGGGCAACGGGTAAATGGACGCGGCCAAATTGTCCTTTGACTTTGGCATTAAAACAGGGGTGTTGTTCGAAATTAATCGTAACTGTCATGGTTTTTTTTCTCAATGATGGTGCCAAAAATTGGGAGGCAGTCAAACTGCCAGTATTTCCGATTACAAGTAGCCGTAACCGATGGGGGAATCGGCTTGTTTTTTCTCGATAATTGCGTTGACAATCGTATCGAGTAGGGATTGGGTACCGCCATAGGCGAGATGAAGGGTTCGTTGTCCGCCGAAGCGATCGTGAATCGGAAATCCAACCCGAATTAAGGGAATATTGAGTTTGCGGGAGATGGGATAGCCTTTGCTGGTTCCGACGAGCAAATCCGGTGCGAGGGTTTCGATTTGTTCGGCAATTTCGTAAAAGTCGATGTTTTCGCAAACCAGGGGAGGGGCGGATAAAATGTCATCGGTGACGGCGGCGATCGCTTCGGCTAAATGTCCGCTTTTTCCACCGGTGGCACACAGCACCGGCACTATGCCAATTTCGGCTAAAAATGCGGTCATTCCCACTACTAAATCTTCTTCGCCGTAAACCACGGCTTTTTTGCCAAATAGGTATTTATGGGAATCTACATAGGCATCGACTAACCGCCCTCGGTCTAATTCGTATTTGCGAGGAATTGCGGTGTTGCAGACATCTTCGAGGGTGGCAAAAAAGCGATCGGTTTCGCGCAATCCGATGGGCAAACCGAGGGGAAAATGGGGAACTTGAAAGCGTGAGGCTAACAGTTTACCGCCGGTGGATTTGGACAGACAATGGGTGCGTCCGAATTCCAGGGTAGCCCGCGCATTTCCCATGCGTTGAATGTCGGCGATCGCCGTTCCCCCTTCCGGAATTTTTTCGTAGTCTAACTGGGCCGGTGCATCTAAGGTTTCCGAAATATCGGGCAACACAATCCCGTCAATGTGAAAGTCTTCCAGAATTTGTTTCAAATGTCGGATATCCCCGGGGGAAACCAATCCCGGAAGCAGATTGATGGGGGTGGTTTCTGCGGTTTCTTGCTTTCCTGCCAATTGGTCGATCGCCGCTCTCACTGTGGCGTGGAATCCTTCCATGTGCGTCCCGCTATAACTGGGGGTAGACACATTCACTAACAAGGGCAGATGTTCCGCACTCACTTCCTGACGAAATTCTTTCAGCAGCATCGGCACGTCATCGCCAATGGTTTCGGTGAGACAGGTGGTGGCAATGCCGACCACTTTGGCATTATATTTGTTGATGACGTTGATAATGCCTTTTTTCAGGTTCGGACCGCCACCGTACACCGCATGCTTCTCGCTCAGTGAGGATGAGGCAATGTCGATGGGTTCGCGAAAGTGACTGATGATGTAGCGCCGCATATAGGTGGCACATCCTTGGGAACCGTGCAAATAGGGCACGCATCCTTCGATTCCGCGAAACGCGATGCAAGCGCCGAGGGGTTTGCAAAGCTTGCAGGCGTTGGTGGTGGAAACGTAAGACGGAGTGGGAGTTTTTGTGGTGGATTTCACGCGATCGTCTCCTGTTTTTCTAATGTATCGACAAACAATAATCGGGGGTGATTTTCCGGGCGCTGACGCACCCTGTGAAGCTTATTCGCTGGCGGATAGTTTGTGCCGCTTTTCCCGGCGAGGAACGAACCGCCACACGGGAGACATTACCGTAGAATGCACTTCCTTGGCAAAATTGAGCATTCCCACAAATCCTTCTAAGGCTTCTTTGCGTTCGTGGTTGTGGTCGCAAAAACCCAATCCCAGTTTATAGGCGATCGGTCGTTCTTTGACACCGCCGACAAAGATATCTACATCTTTTTCTTTCAGAAATGCCGACAATTCCAGGGGATTGGAATCATCCACGATAATTGTGCCTTCGTCGGTGACTTCGTGCAATTCTTTGTAATCTTCATGGGTGCCGGTTTGCGACCCTACCATCACCACATCCATTCCTAACAGGCGGAAGGCTTTCACCAGGGAAAAGGCTTTAAATGCGCCGCCGACATAAATCGCCGCTTTTTTCCCTTGCAGGTCTTGGCGATATTCTTGCAGTTTAGCATATAAAATGGAGAGTTCTTCCCGGACTAATTGTTGCGCGCGTTGCAGAATTTCCGGGTCATCTTTGAAAAAGTGTGCTACTTTGTAAAGGGCTTGCGCCATATCTTCGACGCCGAAGTAAGAGACGCGCAAGAAGGGGGTGCCGTAGTCTTCTTTCATTAATTTGGCGAAGTCCATTGTTGCCCCGGAACACTGTACCACATTCAGGGCTGCGCCATGCGATCGCGCGATATCGCCGACTCTCCCATCCCCGGTAATATTGGCCACCACTTCAATGCCCATCCGCTCAAAATATTCCCGGATAATCCAGATTTCGCCGGCTAAATTAAAGTCGCCTAAAATGTTAATGCTGTGCGGGGAAATTCCGGTGGTGTCGCCGCTTCCCACTAAGCGGAACATCGCCTGACAAGCGGCATTATATCCGGCGCGTTTGTTGCCTTTAAAGCCTTCGGATTTAACCGGAATTACGGGGATGTTTTTCTCTTGGCTGACCCGCTTGCAGATGGCTTCTAAATCGTCGCCGATAATGCCGACAATGCAGGTGGAATACACGAATGCGCCGTTGGGATTATGGCGATCGATAAGTTCGACTAAGGCTTGATAGAGTTTCTTTTCGCCGCCAAAGATAACGTCTTTTTCTTGCAAATCGGTGGAAAAACTCAGGCGGTGCAGTTCCGGTCCGGAGGATAATGCGCCGCGAATATCCCAGGTGTAGGCGGCGCAACCAATCGGTCCGTGGACTAAGTGAATCGCATCGGCGATCGGATAGAGCACCACCCGCGAACCGCAGAAGACGCAGGCTCTCTGACTCACCGCACCGGCCAAACTTTCTTTATTACATTCTAATGCAAATGGCTGGTTTCCTTTGCGGTGAATTTGATTCTCTCTTTCGGTGAAAATTACGTTTTCCATGTTACAATTGAAGTCAAGAGTTTGCTTTTTTTCTCGTTCCCAGGTTCCGCCTGTGAACGAAAAGTATAGTGAAAACCTCGCGTTCTCGTGAAAAGGGAAATGAGAAACACTCAGGTATAAGGAAGTCAGAAGTCAGGGTATGCTGGCTTCTGACTGAGGGATATATGAACGGTAAACTTTAGGCGGTGACAAACAGATGGTCTTTTGCAGCTTGACCCTCTTCCAGGGCATCGAGAATTTCATCGATCGCCTCTTCATCTACTTCTTTGTACCAGTAATTGTCCGGGTAAACCATCATCACTGGTCCGTTGTTGCAGAGGTTCATGCATCCGGTGGTAGATACCAGGGCATCTAAACCGCGATCGCAAATTTCTTCTTCCAGATACTGGATCAAGGATGCAGAATCCTTTTTCTCACATACGCCTTTAGCTTCGCCAGTGAGTCGGAAGCTGGAACAAACGAAGATATGGTGAGTGGGTTTTTTCATAATACACCTCGTGCTTGAAGCATAAAAAATGAAGAAAAAATGGGAGGAAATGAAGGATGAAATGGGCGATATTTCATCCTTCTTCGGGCTAAAACAACGTTAGCGAACTAATTCAAACGTTTCGTCCGGTGCATCGCGATCGAGACGTTCGAGCAGGATGTTGCAAATATTGGAGAGCAGATAGATGCCGCCCCAATAGCAGGTGGTGGGGAAGTAGCTGTGACCCACGCGATCGAGAATCGGGAACCCGAAGCGGGTAATCGGGATATCTTCATCCCGGGCGATATACTTGCCGTATTCGTTACCCACCAGCAGGTCTACCGGTTCGTTTTTGATCAGTTGGTGCAGGTAGAAGAGGTCGGCATTGGCGGCGACGATCGCATCGGGAACGCTATCTTGGAGAATTTCTTTGACGCGGTTCTCGAAGCGCTTGCCCACTGGACTACCAGTGATGACATATACCGGGAGCATCCCGCAGTCTACCAGGAACTCGGTGAGGGGGATGAGCTGGTCCGGATCGCCGTACACTGCGACGCGCTTGCGATAGAGGTACTGCTGCATGTCGGTCATCACGTCTAGCAGGCGTCCGCGATCGTCGTTCAGGCTCTCGGGCGGGGTGACGCCGGTGACTTCGATCAGGGTTTGCACGAAGCGATCGGTTGCTTGCAAGCCGATGGGCAGTTCTAGCACTCGAGCGGGAACCTGGCATTTATTTTCCAGGGCGGTGGCGGCGGCTTCGGAGGTAAAGGTGCCGAGGGCGATCGTGGCGCTACTGTTGCCGGTATCGATCAAATCGGGAATCGGAGTGCCGCCTTTCGGGTACATCTTAAAGTTAGAGGTTTGCGGCGTATCCACCACATCGGAGGTATCCGGGAACACGATCGCCGGAATTTCTAGTTGTGCGAGTAACTGCTTCACGGCGCGGGTATCGGAGGGTTCCACATAACCGGGAATCACGTTCACTTTCTGATTCGGCGTCTCGGTTTTGGCGGATAAGTAGGTGACCATCCCTTTGGTCATATTCGACCAGCCGGTGATGTGCGACCCCACATAACTGGGAGTATTGGCGTGAATCACATATTTTCCTTCCGGAACCGCTCCCGACTCGCGCGCTTGACGAATGAAGGTCGGGATATCATCCCCAATGGTTTCGGACAAACAGGTAGTGCTGACGGCAACTATCTCCGGATCGTACACGGAAAAAATCGTGTTGAGGGCTTGCTTCAGGTTGGCACCGCCGCCGAATACGGAGGAACCCTCGGTAAACGCGCTGGTTGCGGCCATGATGGGTTCTCTGTAGTGCCGCGTGAGGTGAGACTTGTGGAAAGAGCAGCAGCCTTGGGAACCGTGAGAGTTGGGCAAGCAGCCGTGAATGCCTAGAGCGGCATACATTGCACCAATCGGCTGACAAGTTTTTACCGGGTTAATCCGCAATGCTGAGCGTTCGACGATTTCCTTGGGGGTTGCTTCTAACATGATTTGACTTCTCCTGCGTAATGGTGAGATCGTTTAAATTTGAAGCGGGCGAAATAACAAAGCGTTTGGGTGAGCTAAGGACGGAGAGGAGAGGAAACGGGGGGGAACCGATTGACCGATTGAGAGAAAGCTTCCCCCGCTTCCCGTCTCCCCGGCTACATCACTTACTTCTGCCAGGGGGCTTGGACGAGTTTCCATGCCGGGGTGTTGATCCGCATGTCGATGTCTTTGGCGAAGTTTACGGCACCTCGGAAACCGGCAAACGGACCGCCGTAGTCGTAGTTGTGCAGTTGTTTGCAAGGCACGCCGAATTTCTCGATGACGTACTTATCTTTAATTCCCGAACCGATTAAATCGGGTTTGAACCGCTTGATGAGGGTTTCGAGTTCGTGATGACAGATGTCATCGATCATCAGGGTACCGTCGCCCATTTCGGAGATCATGCCTTCGTACCGACTTAGCAGACCTTCTTCTTTTAGTTGTGCGATCCATTCCGGATCGGCGGTGGGACGGTAGCGATCGGGGTCGGCTTCTACTTCGATTTCTTCAATGTTGCGCGAGTCAGCGTCTACCTTGATGGTGGGCAGAACCTCGCGACCTTCGTAGTCATCCCGGTGTGCGAATTCGTAGCCGGCGGCGATCGTCTTGATGCCGAGATCGGCTAGCAAATCTTGGTAGTGGTGAGCGCGGGAACCTCCCACAAACAGAATCGCAGTTTTGCCGGTTAAACGCTCGCGATAGGGGGCGAGTTGCGCGTCGGTTTCGGCGAGTTCTTCGGCGATAACTTCCTCGACCCGTTGGGTGAGAGCCTCGTCATTGAAGAATCTGGCAATTTTCCGCAAGGACTTGGCAAAGGCTTGGACGCCGATAAAGTTCACTTTCGTCCAGGGAATGCCAAATTTGGTTTCCATCATGGTCGCCATGTAGTTGATCGACCGATGACACATGACCAGGTTTAATTTGGCAAAGTGTGCCTTGCTGGCTTCATCATAGTTGCCGTCACCACTGAACTTGCTGATGACTTTAATGCCGCACTTGTCGAACACGCGCTCGATTTCCCACGCATCGCCGCCGATGTTATATTCCCCGAGCAGGTTGACGGTAAATCCTTCGATTTCTTCGTCGCTCTCTGGTTCGCCTTCGCCGATCCAATGTTTGAAAAATCCATTGTTGGCAATGTGGTGTCCGGCGGATTGGGAAACGCCTTTGTATCCTTCGCAGTTAAAGGCAACGACTGAAATTCCCAGTTTCTTGGTCATTTCTTTGGCCACTGCTTGGATGTCGTCTCCGATCAGACCCACGGGACAGGTGGCGGTAACGGTGATGGCATTGGGTTTGAAGATTTCGTAGCCTTCTTCGATCGCTTTGCGGAGTTTTTTCACGCCACCGAATACAATGTCCGAGTCCTGTATGTCGGTGGTGACGCAATAGCTCATGTAGTTCTTGCCATCTTCGCGAGTGCGATATTGGTTGCGCCGGGTCATCCAGGTATAGTAAGAACATCCCACCGGCCCGTGAACGATATGTAGGGTGTCGCCGAACGGGCCGACCACCACCCCTTTACATCCGGCAAACGCGCAGTGTCTGGTGTTGAGAATCCCGGGAACGGTTCGCACGTTGGCGGCGATCTGCTGTCCTTCGATGGAGGAATCGCGCATCACAATGTGCTTGGCTCGCTTTTTCACGACTTTGGCGGGATAGGGACTCACCATCTCTTCGGTGACTTCCTTGGGGTCTACTTCGTAGTTTGCCTTTTCCAATTTTAAGGCGTCAGAATCATGCTCGCTCATTATCTTTCTCTCTATTACTTCAGGGGTTAGTAAGGCGATCGCCGAACTCTACCGACTTGATTTGTGCGTTGCCCGAACTCGGCGATCGCGGGATTGGGATGTTAGCCCTTCATTTCGTTGATGGCTAACTCTGCAGTTTCTCCGGTACTCACCCGCACGCTGTCTTCTACGGGCAAGACGAAGATTTTTCCATCTCCAGGGGTGCCGGTTTGATTGGTTTCGATCAATGTGCTAACCACGCGATCGACTTTATCATCGGGCACCACGACACTGAGTAAGCGTTTGGGCAGCAGACGAGACCCAGTTGCCAGTAAGGGCAACACTTCGCTGGTCTCACTTGGATGTTCGTTTAGGGCTTGAACGATTTCAAACTCTACGGCTTCTTTTCCTCGTCCCACGGCTTTGAGTGCCGTTAATGAAGGAAATCCTGCTTTCGCTAATGCTTGTTTGGTGTCGTTGATTCTGTTGAGCCGGATAACGGCCATTACTTCTTTCATTTGTCATTCAACACGGGGTTTTCAACCCATGCCCTCCAGGTGTAATATCTCATCCGACGATTGACCGAGAGTCCTAATGTCGCACTTTGGGAAAAGCACTCCCGCGCCGACGGGAACGATATTAGGCGATCGTATGGAAACAACGTATCTTCGCTCTGTCGGATTCGATCCGAATGCTATCCTTTGTCCCCAGCCTTCTTTTCCATGCCAATGTCCGAGGACAAAGGAGTGACGCCCTAGGCGGTCACTAAATTCGGTTTCTCCGCACTTTCTTTAGCACCTGTGCTGATGGTGTAAACATCTTCCACGGGGCTGACAAAAATCTTGCCGTCTCCATGTTGCCCTTCCGTGCCGGTGCGGGCCGTGTTTAAAATCGTGCGAATGACTAGCATTTTTTCCGCTTCGGGAACCACGATGAGCAAGCAGTCTTTGTGTAACTCGTCGTAAACCACGTTCCCGACTTTTAAGCCTTGTTGTTTGCCTCGACCAAATACTTCGATTTTGGTGACGGCGGGATATCCTGCATCTAAGAGCGCTTTCATCACTTCGGCACTCTTTTCGGGTCTGATAATTGCTCTTACCATGACGGTCATGGTAGTAAACCTCCAAAAATTTGAATTGGAAATCTATCCAGAACTTGGCTTGGCTTCGGGGCAATGCCTTGGCGCACTTGACGCTTCCTCACTACCCCAACGCCCGCTCTCTTTATTCATACAAACCGAATTTGACGAGCAAGTGTTCTAAATCGTCGTTCTTCATCGGCGTGGGAACCACCACATTGCTGTTGGCGTCGATCGCATTGGCCAAATTCCGATAGTGATCGGCTTGTTCGCAAGTAGGATCGTATTCGATCACCGTCTTGCGGTTCAGTTCTGCCCGTTGAACCATATTGTCGCGAGGCAAGAAGTAAATCATCTGGGTGCCGAGTTTTTCCGCTAACGCTTGAATCATGTCGGCTTCGCGATCCACTTTACGGCTGTTGCAAATTAAACCGCCTAAGCGAACCCCGCCAGATTCGGCATACTTCTGAATGCCTCGGCAAATGTTATTCGCGGCATACATTGCCATCATTTCGCCGGAGGTAACGATATAAATTTCTTTCGCTTTACCTTCGCGAATCGGCATGGCAAATCCACCACAAACCACGTCCCCCAGTACATCGTAAAAAGCGTAGTCGAGTTGTTCGCTTTCTTCATACGCGCCGAGTTGTTCGAGCAACGAAATCGAGGTGATAATCCCTCGTCCCGCACAACCCACACCGGGTTCCGGACCGCCAGATTCCACGCATAACGTGTTCCCGTATCCAGGTTTGCGAACTTCATCGAGTTCTACGTCTTCACCTTCTTCGCGCAGGGTGTCTAACACGCTTTTTTGGTGCAGTCCTCCGAGCAGCAAGCGGGTGGAGTCAGCTTTGGGGTCGCAACCTACCACCATCACTTTTCGACCGAGTTCGACTAATCCAGCAACGGTGTTTTGGGTGGTTGTGGATTTACCAATTCCGCCTTTTCCGTAAACAGCAATCTTCCGCATGATGTTGACCTCCTAATTTTCGGTCTTAATTTTTCAGTTCAGTGAAATCTGTAAATTCCTCTAAACCCAGAGGTGGGGCAAGAATTTTCTTGGGTCTCGGTTTCGTTTAGTTTAGACTCTCGTCTTTATCGATTGACCGATTGCCTTCACGTACAAAACTCTTTGCTTTGGGAATCGAAATGGTTTCTTCCTTTCGTTCCAATTTAATCATAGGCAAAGATTTTTTTTGTTGTTGTATGCTTTGCTACAAAATATAAGGTTTTTTCAGTAAAATCTCGGTTTTTTTGATTTTTTTTTGTCAGACTCGTGGATCTACGGTGGTCGATCGCCTCGATTTTCCCCGCGCTTATTTCTGCAACCTTATGCCCTGAAAGCATTCTAGCTCTTTTCATCCAAACCTGTCATTAAACTTGGCAGAACCTTTTCCGATTTTTGTAACAATATAATAAAAATATAAAGCTCGGTTTACGCTTTTTATATTTTCTTAATAAACAATCTTGTAGTTGTTATAAGGTCTAAAAGTCCAGGAATTTTCAAGGATAAAAACCCTTAAACGGTTGTTGAATATGCGATATTGCCGCAAAAAAAAAGCCCCTGCCAAACCGCAAGGGGCAATTAGGGTAAAGATAGCAGGTTGAGAGTATCTTCTTTTCACAAGAAGCTTATTTTGACCGCAGCACTTGCAACGGTTTCAAAACCAAATCCGGAAAATCATAAATGCGCGGATCGGGCGTAACCTCCTTGGGATTGGCAAACTCTAGACGATCGCCAACCTTTCCATTTTCCGGCGATCGCAGCTTCAGGCCAAAATCGTTCGATGCCTGGTGCCAGAATTCCTGAAGCTGAACCAATATCGCCCATATATTCCCCGGGGACATCTCGGGCAACTCAGTCACAGAATCGGCAGTGTAATTTTTGTTACTTTTCATCTTAAACCCTTCTCCCGAGGGAAACTTTCTCGACTAAGACACCGGTTCGACAACCAGAGAAGAAATAACCCGCTCTCGCAACCGTTGTTCTATCGCCATTTTCAGGGTAATCGTGACGCTGGGGCAACTATCACAAGCGCCCTTGAGCAGCACCTTCACTCGGTCTCCCTCCACGTCATACAATTCCACATCGCCGCCATCGAGGGCTAAAATCGGTCGCACTTCTTCTTCAAGCACCTTTTGAATCTGAGAAATTTTTTGTAAATTCGTCAGACTAGTTTGGGTGACAGTTGTCCTCGGAGGTTCTGGTGCTGAAACCGCCACCGGGTCTGGAATTGGCGGAATTTCCACCTCAGGCAAGTCGGGACGATCCACTTCCGCATATTCGGCCACCAAATCGTCAATCAGCGGCAAACAAGACCCGCAACCGCCGCCGGCTTTAATATAATTCGTCACTTGGTCCGTGGTTGCCAAATTATTCGCCCGGATCAGTCGGCGAATCTTGGCAGCGCTGACCCCAAAACAGGTGCAGACCAAAGGCCCATCATCGTCTTCGTGAGGTCTAATCGGAACCCCTCTATAGTTGGAAATTGCCGCTTCTAGGGCTTCTTGTCCCATCACGGAACAGTGCATTTTTTCTTCGGGCAACCCGCCGAGATAGTCGGCGATTTCGCGGTTGGTGATTTGCAGCGCTTGGTCGAGAGTCATCCCGAGGAGCAAATCGGTCAATGCAGAGGAGGAGGCGATCGCGCTGGCACATCCAAAGGTCTGAAATCGCGCATCCCGAATCGTCTCGCTGGTTTTCTCGATTCGCAGGTGCAGGCGCAGGGCGTCGCCACACACAATGCTACCAATCTCACCCACGGCGATCGCTTCGTCTTCTCCACACTCTTCCGTGGCGATCGCGCCCATGTTGTGGGGATTGTGAAATAAATCCATCACTTGATTGCTATAATCCCACATCTTTAATTCTCCTATATTTCTACTCTGTGGCGCAGGCGGTGTCAGGGGTGCAGGGGCAACACCCATCAGGGGTCCCCGCTGGAGCTAGCACCCTATCGCACCGCCACATTCTCTAAATCTTGTTGTTTTTCCTGCAACCAGCCTTGTTGTTCGTCGGTGTCGCTGTTAAACGGCGACATAGCGCGCAGTCGCGTCACGATCTGCGGCATCACCTGCAATACGCGATCGATTTCACCGGCAGTGGTATAGCGCGAGAGGCTAAAGCGAATCGAGCCATGCAACAAGGTGTAAGGCAGTCCCATCGCCCGCAACACGTGGGAGGGTTCCAAGGACCCGGAGGTGCAGGCGGAACCGGAGGAGGCACAAATCCCTTCGCGATCGAGGGAGAGCAGAATGGCTTCCCCTTCGATATATTTAAACCCGATGTTCGTGGTGTTCGGCAACCGCAAACTTTGATGTCCGTTGAGCTGGGAATCCGGAATGGTCGAGAGCAAGCCGGTTTCCAGGCGATCGCGCAGGGATTTCACCCGGGTCACTTCTTCTTCAAAATACTCCATTGCCAATTCCGCCGCTTTGCCCAATCCCACGATGCCCGGTACGTTTTCCGTACCGCCGCGCCGGCCTTTTTCCTGATGTCCGCCGATCAGTAAGGGCCGGAATCGCACGCCTTTGCGGATATAGAGCGCGCCAATCCCTTTCGGGGCGTGCAGCTTGTGTCCCGACAGCACCAAAAAGTCTATGGTACTATCTTTCATGTTTAACGGCAGTTTGCCCACCGCTTGCACTGCATCCACGTGGAACAGGATATCCCGCTGTTTGACAATATGCCCAATGCGTTCGATCGGGAAAACCGTGCCGATTTCGTTGTTGGCGCACATCACCGACACCAAGGCGGTGTCGTCGGTGAGAGCCTCTTTTAGTTGGTGTAAGTCGAGCAACCCTTTCCCGTTCACGGGGAGGTAGGTGACGCGATATCCCTGCTTTTCTAGGGTTTTGCAGGTACTCAGCACGGCGGGATGTTCCACTTGGGTGGTGACGATGTGCCGTTTGTTGGGCTTTGCCTGTAAGGCGGCGCGGATGGCAGCGTTGTCGCCTTCGGTGCCGCAACTGGTAAACAGGATTTCGCTGGGTTCGGCACCGAGTAAGGCGGCGACGCTTTCCCGGGATTGTTTGATACTTCGCGCCAGTTGTCCGCCGAAGGTATGCATGCTGGATGGATTCCCATAATACTGGGTCAGATAGGGCAGCATGGCTTCGAGGACTTCTTCAGCAACCTGGGTGGTGGCGTTGTTGTCCAGATAAATCGGAGATGGGTTGGTTGAGTGCATGGGTTTCCTCCTATGACGTGGGGGTGCGATCGTCGTCGGAGGGGGTGCTACACCACTCCTCGTAATAGTTCCAAAGGGCGGTTTCGATGGTGTCGTACACTTCCACTGCTTCGATGCCCGCTTCGCGCAGGCGATCGGCGGGCACGGCTCCAATTTTCGCCACTAACACCGCTTCGCAGTCGCCGAGTATCTGGGTAATTTCACTTAAGTCTCCCGGCCCGTTGTCTTTCCCGTGGCAATATTGGCTCACCGGGCGCTGGGCGATAAGTTGAGCCGCATTTCCGTCTACTTCGTAGATAAGGAATTCTTTAGCATGTCCGAAGTGCTGGTTGATGAGTCCGTAGCCTTTTGTGGCAACAGCGATTCTGATTTTTGAATGGCTGGTTTCTGTGGCGCGATCGCCGGACTCGCACTGCGGAATAACTGTGGTCGTGCCCCCACTCGCAGTGGCGAAGGGGCGTTTTTCGGTGGATGAACTCATAACTAAGTTGGGTGAATTGAATTGCTGTGGATGAAATCGAGTTGAAGAACCCAAGAGTCGAAACTCTACTCGTCTGTGATGTCCAGTTTAACGCGCTGAAATTCTGTTTCTCTTCCTGTGGGTCGAGCCTACTTTTCTTTTAATCGCGGTCGAATGTTTCTGGTTTTCGCGACGAGCGCTTTAGTCCGGGTTCTTGACTCAGCCTGATATGGCAAGGGTGACACAGGAGCGTCGCAGTGGATGCCGCGATCGCCTCGCTTTTTCCCTTGGCAAGTTTTATATCAATCCCGTCCTCTCCCCCTCACGGACGCTATCTCGATTATTTAATTAGTATTATTAGGGTGTACTCAAATTTCTCATCCCCCGATGCGATGGGGGATACAAGAAATATTTATTTTTTTTCAGCCTCGGGGGTCGGGCGTTTCTCCGGGGAGGTACGGGTATTTGCGGAGGTGGGGTCGGGCTTTTTTGTACTCGCCCTTTAACGGTTACACAACAAGAGTTTAACCCCTGTTTAAGATGCGCTATGTTTGAGTACACTTCGGTACTCGCTTGCTTCTGTTTTTTCCCGGAAGTAGCGCCCGGGCGGCTCTTTTCTAACTTCCGGCCTTCCCCCTCAGCGAGCGGTTTTCAGCGTTGAGGTGGGGGAATGGCGTTTCCGAGGTGGCTTGATTCCCCCTCGCTCTCGGGACTCGCCTTAACATTGTAACAATTATAAAATAATTATAAACTAAAAATTAAATTTTTATAAAAAGGATCTGGAGAAGTTTAACTTTTTTTAACAACTCCAGATTCCATACATCCACAGAATTCAATTCTGTATCCAATATAGCATTATTTTCAAAATTTTCGTGCTAGTTTAACGATTTTTTCCAAAAAAAATATCGCCCTGCAGTGGATGCCGGAGAACTCTGTAACTGATTATACTCTATTTTTTCGATTTTGGCTCAGCCTGAACGGAAACCGGGAAACCCAAAATCCAGAACTCTTGACATTTATCGCCAGGGCAGCAGATAGACGGCGACTAAAAGTCCCCGCCTCGTCTAGCTGAAGTGGTCTAAAGACCACTGACGGCTTTTGCCTTTCCAGGTGAAGCTGGGGTGGGTGGGGGGTGTTGCCCACCAACCAGGCTTTTTTTTAATCCTCAATTCTCCTTGAGAGAAAATGGTAGCGAATATGATACAAATCGGCTCAAATTGAGTACAAAAGCTGCCGCACCCAGTGCCCCAAAAAGCCGACCCTAAATTTTTGGAAACCGGGAAACAGTGGAATTACTGAGGAAAATGGCACTGAGTGCAAGACTAATAAGCAACCTCGCGGAGGTATAGAGGATTACAAACACTGTACCGTCGGATCTGATATAAGCAAGAAATATAGCCGAGAGCCGATCGCCCGCGATGGCGATCGCTGCCACTTCTGTGGCGTTCGAGGTTGGCGAAGCGCGATATTTGACCAGACAATAAGGAGTGTAAACGGCGATCGCCTCTGTCAAACAGCCCCTCGAGAGTGGCAAACGCTTGAAGCGAACAGAATTTGACGAACCGATCCACATCACCCCCTTCACTTCTATGACACCTTATTTATCCATTGAAGAAAAAAGCGGTACGAGCAGACCGATATTCCAGCATCGGTCTGCGGATCCTCCCGACGCAAGGCATCCCTCCACCCCGGGACGGAAAATCGCCCCGGGGATTCTCGCCGACTTCCAGATGATATTCCACCGGGATCCGGCGGCGCGCAATTGGCTGGAAGTCTTGCTTTGCTATCCGGGATTGCAGGCATTAGTATTTTACCGAATCGCCCATTGGCTACAGGGGTGGAAAATTCCGCTGATCCCCCGGTTGATGTCTCACTTGGCGCGGTTTTTCACCGGCATCGAAATCCATCCGGGGGCACAGATCGGAATCGGCGTCTGTATCGACCACGGGATGGGCGTCGTGATTGGAGAAACGGCAATTGTGGGCGATTTTGCCTTAATTTATCAAGGCGTCACCCTCGGCGGAACCGGGAAAGAAACCGGCAAGCGACATCCCACCCTCGGTGCAAATGTGGTGGTGGGTGCGGGAGCGAAAGTTCTGGGGAATATCCAGATTGGCGATCGCGTCCGCATTGGAGCCGGATCCGTGGTGGTGCGAAATGTCCCCTCGGATTGCACCGTGGTCGGGGTTCCCGGGCGCATTGTCTATCGCGCCGGGGTGCGGGTCGATCCCCTAGAACACGGACGCCTCCCGGATGCGGAAGCTCAGGTGATTCGGTCGTTAGTCACTCGCATCGAAGCCCTGGAACAACAACTGCAAACCTTACGGTCTCCGGGAGCATGATAATGGTTATCGATTCGGCCCTAAACGACTCGGTTATCGAGTTGTTGAATATTGCTCCGGGCGATCGCTGGAGAGTTTACGAACAACTTGAAGCCCGGTTTATCCCTTGTTGGTTTACCCGCAACGGATTGTTATGGGTTCATTTGCTCACTTTCTCCCAAGCCCTCCAACTCCGGGATGTGATTCGAGAAGTGACATTCCAACAAGTCCAAATTCTGCAATGGCTCGATGAGGAATTACAATCCGCGTAACATCTCCCATGACTTTTCCCGTCTCGCTCCTTTCCCTCCTCGCGAGCGATCGGGGCGAGTTGCTTTCTGGAAAATTGGCATCGGTGCGCTTATCTCCCAGCCAACATTGCCGATTCAATTGGCTCGCCCGGACTTTTCATAAGGCAAAATTATTGGGCGCATAAATGTGAAATAAATGTTAAGAAACAATCCTCAGTCCTGGCAGAAAACCGAGGTAAAAATACTCAAGTGTTAATGCAAACCGCAATTTTTTAGACTTGATGAAGTTTTACGCCTACCGGGAGATAGGGGGGTTAATGGGCGTATCGGTCAAGGAAAAAAAGGCGAAAGGAAATGTATTGTTTTTTAACAAAAAATCAAGACAGCTTCGGAGTCGAGCTAAGCTAAAATTAAATGGAGCACTCTGCATTGGCAGAGGGAAGAATAGGAAAAGAAAAATGAACGGAATTTGGATAAACGATACGACCCTGCGCGATGGCGAACAAGCAGCAGGGGTAGCATTTAGTGTAGAGGAAAAAGTGGCGATCGCGACTCGGCTCGATCGCATGGGCGTTCCGGAAATCGAAGTGGGAATCCCCGCAATGGGGGGCGCAGAAGCCCTGGCGATCTCGGCAATGTCGGCATTGGGACTGAAATCGCACTTACTGGGGTGGAATCGCTGTGTCCCCTCGGATATCGAAGCATCCCTCGCCTGTGGGTTGCAGCGGGTGCATCTGTCGATTCCGGTATCCGATATCCAAATCGAGATTAAGTTCCAAGGCGATCGCGCCGCCGCATTAAACCGCTTGCGCCAGAGTATCGCCTTCGCCCGCGATCGCGGCTTGTTCGTTTCCGTCGGCGGTGAGGATAGTTCCCGCGCGCCAGAAGATTTTTTAATCCAAGTGGCACAACAGGCGCAAGAGTGGGGCGCATCCCGGTTTCGCTTCTGCGATACCGTGGGAATTTTAGATCCGTTTACCACCTACGAGAAAGTCGCCAAGCTGGTAGCGGCACTATCAATTCCGGTAGAGATGCACACTCACAACGATTTCGGCATGGCAACTGCTAACGCGATCGCCGGAGTGAAAGCGGGGGCATTCTCCGTGAATACCACCGTCAACGGCTTGGGAGAACGAGCCGGCAATGCGGCACTGGAAGAAGTAGTGATGGCCCTGCAGCAGATATACGGTTTGAAGTTAGGCATCGAAACCCCGGGCTTGTTCGAACTCTCGCAACTGGTGCAGCAGGCATCCGGCGCGAAGTTACCCCCCTGGAAGGCAATTGTAGGTGAGAATGCCTTCGCTCACGAAGCGGGCATCCACACCCACGGCGTGCTGAAAAATCCCCACAGCTACGAACCCTTTGCCCCGGAAACCGTGGGGGCAACGCGCCAGTTAGTGGTGGGCAAACATTCCGGGCGTCACGGCTTGTGCGATCGCCTGGAACGCTACGGGATTGCCATCGAAAATGAAGAAACGCGATCGCTCCTGGATGCGGTGCGCGCTTTATCCGTACAGCTCAAGCGCAATTTAACCGAGGAAGAATTGCGCCGATTAGTTTTCCCCAACGTTTCCCATCGCACGTGGGTGTAATGGCAAAAACAGACATTTTTTGCACCGCGATCGCGCCAGATTTTTTAACTCGTTCCCCCCCCACGGAGGAACCCTTTCTGAGAGGCTCTGCCTCGATACCGATTGATTTGACCCCTGGTTCAATTATTCGCCGATTGAGGTAAATTGCCTGGAGCGTCGATAAACTGCTAAAACCAATTATAAAAAGACGTAAAAACATCTAAAGCTGGAGAAGAATCGAACAATTTGGTAGCAAGAATAACCGCAATCCCGGACCGCTTGAACTCTTGTAGAAACAAGCAGATGAAAGCACAGCTAAACCAGGGGCATCAATCCCAAAGCAAACCGAGAGGGTGGCGGAAAACAAGAGAAACACGAAAGAATTTTTGAGAGGAAAAAGAAATGAGGCAGAAGAGAAAGAATCGGCAATATCCTGCCATGTCAAACCATTCCAAAAAGGTGTGGATGAGCGTCACTCGAGCGCCGAGGAAGTTGAACGAGCTAGCCCAATGCGAATTGACCCAGTGCGAAGCGATCGAGGAACGACTGAAACACTCCCTCAAGGAATTATCAGACATCAAGCTGGGATTAGATCGGGCGGCGATTGTAGAAATTGCCGACGAAAAAGGAATCATCCGGTACGTCAACGATAACTTTTGTCAAACTTACAAATATCAGCGAAATGAGCTAATTGGCAAAACCGACTGCATCATCAATTCCAGCAATCACACCCCGGAATTTTCTCGGCAGTTGTGGGAGACGTTAACAGCCGGGAAAACCTGGAAAGGAGAAGTAAAAGAAAAAGCGAAAGATGGCACGGAAGTCTGGGTGGATGCCACCATCGTGCCGTTTTTAAACGAGTCAGGGATTCCCTATCAGTATTTAGCGATTCGATTTGACATCACGGAACGCAAGCGAGGAGAGGAAGTATTGCGTCAGGCGGAAGCAAAATATCGCAGCATTTTTGAAAACGCGATCGAAGGGATTTTTCAAACCACGCCCGACGGGGGCTACATCAATGCGAATCCGGCACTGGCTCGCATTTATGGGTATGAATCGCCGGCGGAACTGATTGTGGATTTAACCCAACTCGACGGGGAAAATTACCTGGATAGAAACCGACGCCGGGAGTTCATGGAGTTGTTGCAAAAACAGGGTGCGGTGTTAAATTTTGAATCCCAGGTTTATCGTTGCGATCGCCGCCGAATTTGGATTTCGGAAAATGCCTGGGCGGTGCGAGATTCTCAGGGCAAATTGCTTTATTATGAAGGCACGGTGGAAGATATTACCGAACGCAAGCGCACCGAGGAGCAGTTGCGGCACAATGCATTTTACGATGCTCTCACCGGGTTGCCTAACCGGGCGTTATTTATGGATCGCCTCACACAAGCGACGCGACGGATGAAACAGTCGCCGGAGTATTTATGTGCGGTATTGTTTCTGGATCTCGATCGCTTTAAAGTGATTAACGACAGCTTGGGACATCGCGTAGGCGATCGCTTGCTGGTGGCGATCGCGCGCAAGCTGGAAACCTGCGTGCGATATACCGATACCGTGGCGCGTCTTGGCGGCGATGAGTTTACCATTTTGCTTGAAGATCTCCTCGATCCCGACGATGCGGCGAAGATTGCCGATCGCATTTTAACCGAACTGGCCCTTCCCGTTTGCTTGGAGAATCACGAAGTTTTCACCACCGCCAGCATTGGAATCGTCCTCGGTCATGCCGATTGCGATCGCCCGGAAGATTTGCTGCGCGATGCCGATACCGCCATGTATCGCGCCAAAGCCACCGGAAAAGCGCGCTATGCCATCTTCGATGGCACTATGTACGCCTGTGCCGTGGCTCGCTTGCAGTTAGAAAACGACTTGCGACGGGCGATGGAACGGCAGGAATTTTGTTTATTTTATCAGCCCATTGTCGATTTGTCAATGGGGAGAATTTCTGGATTTGAAGCTCTGATTCGCTGGCATCATCCCCAACGCGGATTGGTGTCTCCCGAGGAGTTTATTCCCTTAGCGGAAGAAATGGGATTGATAGTTCCGATGGGGGATTGGGTATTGCGCGAAGCCTGTTGCCAGCTCAAACAATGGCAGGAATTGTTCGGGTTAAATGCTGTCGATCGCGCCCTCAAATCCGGGCGCGATCGGCGGATTTCCCCCACTCAACCTCCGCTTTCCATGAGCATCAATCTTTCTGGCAAACAATTTTCCCAACCCAATTTATCCGACACGATCGCTCGCATTTTAGACCAAACTGGCTTATCGGGAGAAAGCTTAAAATTAGAAATAACCGAGACATTGCTGATGGAAAATGCCGCCTCGGTGACGGCAACCATCTCGCAACTGAGAAACTTAGGGATTCAGTTATGCATCGATGACTTTGGTACCGGATATTCTTCTTTGAGCTACCTGCACCAATTTTCTATCGATACGTTAAAAATCGACCGCTCTTTTGTCAGTCAAATGGGGGCGGCAGAGAATGGCGAAATTGTCAAAACAATCGTCACCTTAGCCCGCAATTTGGGAATGGATGCGATCGCGGAAGGGGTGGAAAACAGGGAACAACTCACCCAACTGCGCGGACTACAATGCCAATCGGCTCAGGGATATTATTTTTCTCCCCCAGTCGATAGGGATGTGGCTGAGGCATTGATTCTTTTTAATCGCCACAAAGCACCTCGGGAAACTATTGGCGATCGCCGCAGTTCCGCTTGCATTAATGAATAATTTATCTCCCCCAAAATGAGGGGTATTGCTTGCAGATTGAGGTGCAATTCGCAACTCGCCTCCACAAGACGGAAATTTGGCGATCGGCAATGGTTTTATCACTCTTCTAAATCGAGAATATCTCGCAAGGGTTCCACATCTTGTTGCTGAATTTCAAAGCGACCTTTCTCAATATCTCTGACCCAACTTTGGCTTTTTTCCAGCATGTGCGCCAACTGTCTTTGACTCAATCCTTTCTTGCGTCTCGCCGCTTTCACGCGATCGCCACTCAGTTGAGGCTCTTGCTTACTTTTCAATTTTCTTTGACTTCGGCGCTGCTTTTGGCGCTCGAATTCTGCCAGTCGCAGGTCCCATTCTCGGGGAAATTCAAAGCCCAGTAATTTCGCGTTCATCAACATTTGCCATTTTCCGCGCGGGGCGGGGTCGGTAATCCGCGTTTCTTTCCCCGCATCGTCTATCCAAAATTGCAGCGCCGCATCGCTATCTTCTGGAATGTCGAGCAATTTTGCCCACAAAGGCTGAATCGGTAGCGGATAGGTTCCCGGATCGAATAGAGGTTTGCATCCATAGTTATATAACACTTCTAGGTCATTTTCAAAGGCGCGGATTCGCTTTTTTCGTTCCTTGCGATTGAAGTCCGCGAAGTTGAGTTTATCCTCGCCGTAGGCAATCCGCATTAAGGTAGGAACGGCGATCGCTTGATTTTTGCCCAATCGGCTTTTAAATAACAGCCACAGCAGCATTCGCGCCGCTCCTTCTCGATGCTGCCAAATGCTCATCACCGCTTTTAAGACAAATTCAGGCAAAATGCCGTATTGATAAAATGCGGTTTTTTCTTTATAGCCTTCCGGGTTGAGGAAGTATTGCGCCCAAGGGCCTGCTTGAATTGTAAAGGTCAGTCCGACGAGATGTTTTTGTTTCAAGTCATCTTCCACAAAGTGGTGTTCGATATCTTTCAGATGCCAGATGCGGCTTTCTTCTACGGCGAAAGCGGGAAATCTTCCCCGTTTAGCCCAATTGATTTCGTGGGTGATTTGGCAGGGTTGTTGCGCCAGATATTTAATTAAAGAAAGCTTGGCATGATGGTCTAGGTCTTTGCGGCGATCTAACCCTAAGTAGCGGGCAATTTGTTCGTCGGTGATGGTAAATTCTTCGACCCAAGGACGGTCTAAATTCGTGGCATGAGCAGCATAAATTAAATGCAGACAAGCGGAACGGATATCGATGTCTTCGAGTGCCTTTAATGCGGCTTCCCTCTCCAGGGCGATCGGGGGAGACTCGTGCTGTAGATATTCACTCACCCGAAAGGCAATCCTTCCATTGCCTTTTTGGACAATGCGTTCGTAACAGAGTTTTCCCTCCGCATCAGTTTCCCAAGGTAAAGCATCTCTTTGCGCTAAAATATTGCACGCTTCCCAGATGACAATGGATGAGGCAAAGGAACTGGTTTTGCCATCGGGAAATAAATCCCCACTGCTTGGGATGCGATCGCGCGATCGCTTAGAAAGACTTACCATTTTTCTCCGTTTCTCCCTCACCAGTGGTACCGGATGTAGCGTCGGACAGACGATAACGCACATGGGTTTGCTATAGTACCCAATGCAGTTATTGCAAAGGTCAGCATGAATGCAATATCGTTTTTTCCTGTTGCCAATAGCCTTCGTAGGACACCGGGGGCGACACCAGTCGCAGGCAATACAATCGCTTTCAATGGTATAAGGCATAGTTTTATCCTGACCCCTAGAGGTCAGTTGCAATCCCCTTGAATTTGTTCGCCGCGATCGCTTTTTTCTGATTGGGTAGAATATGAAACTCCACCATTAAAGATGAAACCTTTTCACCTTCCACCGTCACCCGCGATGACTTTTTCGGTTTTTGTCTGTGTTTCTCTTTACTCCTAATTGCGCGATCGCTTTCCTTTCCTTCCTCTCGCTCTTCGCTTCTGCTTCGCAGAGCTAGCGCACAATTCACAACCGCACCCCTGTCGGTCTTATCCGAACCCGGCAATGGTTGAGTCTTGCGCTAACCCCGTTTTCTCCTCGCTGGGTGAACGCTTCTTTTTATTATGGCCGCTCTTGTGAAAAAATTTTGTTCGTGGTGAGCAGTTTAACCAATGTTTGTATTTGCAGGAGTAACGACTCACTCCCCCGCAAATTCCTTCGGTGACAGCCCCTCAACGCCCCTGGAGAAAACAATTCACGCGATCGCCCCGCGCGCGAGGCTATGGGTCTACCGCTTTGACTGTGCGGAATAATTGCTCCCTATCGTGGGATGATTTCTGCAAGCAGTAACGGCATATTTCTAATATTTTCGGGGAATTTCAGCCTTTCCTGTCTCGAAAACCGCTCGATTTTTTTCGCACTAAAAAGGTGAATGAAAAATAAAGCGAATCCCCCCTTATCAATGCAAAAACGTTGCTATAATAAAGCCGCTACCCTTAGAAAAACCATGTAATTTCTGTGAGGAGTCAGGGGATGGAAATTAGCGCCCGCAATGTTATCAAAGGCACGGTTAAAAAAGTGGTTATGGGAATGGTGACTGCCGAAATCACCCTGGAAGTCTCTCCGGGCATCCAGATGACGGGAGTCATCTCGAAAGCTTCCGCCGAGAGGTTAGGGCTTTCCGAAGGCAAAGAAGCCCATGCGATAATTAAATCCAGCGACGTCATGTTTGCCGTGGAATAATTTCCCTCCCATCGTCGCCAAGAACAGGGCTTTTCCCAGCACCCGAGTTGTAGAGACCCAAACGTTTTGCGCTCTACAACCCGGGAATTTATGCCGTTGCGGGTGACGTGACGGCTGCATTCCGACGAGATTAATTCAACTTTTTTTAATTCAACTTTTTTTTATGTACTTGTGCAAAAATAATTGCAACGGGTAGGGTGGGCAGTTCCACAGTTTCTCCGGTGTCCCTCGCCACTCATTCAAGGAACTGCCCACCTTACAAACTCAAGGGGCAAATGAATAACCGAAAAATGGATAAACGGCTGTAGTATTGAGAGGAGTATTTCAGAATAACATTCCCAGGGCTAGCCTGGGAAGGAGTTAAGCATCAATTTTTCCTAACCCAATGATTCAAACAGACTATAGGGAACGCATTATGCAAATTTTACATCGGGATTATTGGATGGAAGGGGCACAATGGGTTCGATTTGGACTTTAATATCTGCCGGGGGGGCAAAATAAGGGGCGGTTAACACCAACCCATCCAGGGCGATCGCGGCATACGCTTGAATATTGTCGGCATGAATTCCCCCGGCGGCTAATGTCACCAAATTTGGATTAATGGATTTCAAAGTCGCGATCGCTTCTGCTAAAGTCTGAGCCGGCACTTTATCAAATTGAATGCCATCCACCCCGGCGGTTGCCAGTTCCAATGCAGCGGAAATTTCCTTCACCTCCACAATAATTTTCTTTTCTTTCACCTGACGTTGCAACTGCGGTAACTGAGAAATCAACCCCTCGATTCCGCCGAGAAAATTCAGATGTTGCTCGAAAACCAGGATGGTTTCCGATAACCCCAAGCGGTGAGGATAGGCACCCCCCGCCAAAATCGCTTGCACCGCCAGCGGTTTCGTGCCCGGAATGTGCTTGCGGGTGGTGTATAGCATCGCCTGAGGATTGGTTTCCCGCGCCAATCGCACTAACTGAGCCGTTTTCGTCGCCACACCACAGGCATATTCTAGCACATTTTGCACTGCTTTCCAGGCAAGGTGCAGGGTTGCCGCCTTACCCTCCGCCGCCAGAAATGTCACCCCCGATTCCACCTCTTTGGCGTTAGGGAACATTTCCGTCACCGTCGCCCCTGCCCGTTGCAACATTCGCGCCCCGGTTTGCGTACCGGAAAGCACCAGGCGATCGCGCGACTGAAAGGAAATTCTGCCGGGGCGATCGCCGATCCCCAGCCCTTGAGTCGTTAAATCGAAATAAGGAACGTCATCTTGAATCAACTGGTCGATGGTTGCCTCGGGTATAAATACCATTCGCTTTGCTCCTATTTATCGCACTAAACTCGCAAAACCTATCGGCGCAATATATACATTGCAGCCCGCCGCAGGCTTGCGCCCCAGATTACAGTATTCTACTCCATTTCGCCAGAGAATTCAACCCCATCCCCGCCAAAAGTGAGAAAAACTTGACACCGAACCCTCTCCTGGGTAAAATGCACCAGACAAAACGGGGTGGGGGTTTGGCGACGAACCAACCACACCTGAGACCTCTACCTAAAGAAAGATGCCAAGGGAGACGCGATCGCCGATAATACCCCCAAACCACCCCCAGACTGCAACCCTGCCCGCGCCTGAAAAAGCTGTTAACCCATCCCCTGACCTGCTAATGACTGTTAAATTTGGTTCG
The DNA here is from genome assembly GCF_055795085.1 of Phormidium sp. CCY1219. Taxonomy (NCBI): domain Bacteria; kingdom Bacillati; phylum Cyanobacteriota; class Cyanophyceae; order Oscillatoriales; family Oscillatoriaceae; genus Phormidium; species Phormidium sp. CCY1219. Next base: position 32,829 of record NZ_JAYFEQ010000357.1, read on the forward strand.
AATTATCTCGGTAGCGATCGGTGTGAGTTTACCGTCTGGGCACCTACCCTGCAAGAACTCTCAGTCCTCGTGGTTTCCCAAGCAGAAGAACGCTTGATTCCGATGCAACCAGTAAACCGAGGGTACTGGAACGTCACCGCCGACGGAATCGCACCCGGAACCCGCTATTTTTATCAGATAGAAAATTCCCTCAAACGACCGGATCCCGCCTCCCATTTTCAACCCGATGGCGTACATTCCGCCTCGCAAGTAGTCGATCGCGGCACATTTTCCTGGACCGATCGCAGTTGGTCCGGGATTCCTTTAGAGCACATGGTAATCTACGAACTGCATGTAGGAACCTTCACCCCAGAAGGAACCTTTAGCGCGATAATTCCACGACTCGGGATTTTAAAAGACTTGGGAATCAACGCCATCGAACTGATGCCGATCGCCCAATTTCCCGGCGATCGCAACTGGGGATATGATGGCGTCTATCCCTATGCCGTACAAAACTCCTACGGTACCCCAGACCAACTCAAACAATTGGTGAATAGCTGTCATCAACTCGGCATCGCCGTGATTCTCGATGTAGTGTACAATCACCTCGGACCCGAAGGCAATTACATGCGCGATTTTGGTCCGTATTTTACCGCCAAATATCGGCCAATTTGGGGAGATGCTATCAACTACGACGACGAATATAGCGATGGGGTGCGCGAGTTTTTTTTGAGTAATGCGCTCTATTGGTTAGAAACCTATCATATCGACGCTTTGCGCTTAGATGCGATTCAGGCTATTTTTGAAGTAGGCGCGCGCCCCTTATTGCAAGAACTCGCCGACCGCGTAGAGGAATTTTCCCAGCAGCAAGGACGTCAATTTTATTTAACTGCAGAAAGCGATTTAAACGACCCGCGCGTGTTGCGTCCGAAACCGTTAGGCGGGTATGGGATAAATGCCCAGTGGTGCGACGATTTTCATCATGGGTTGCACGTGTTGCTCACCGGAGAAAGCCAAGCCTACTATCAAGATTATGGCAAATGCGAACATCTGGCAAAATCCTATCGCGAAGGATTTGCTTATACCGGGGAATATTCTGCTTTTAGAAAGCGGCGATTTGGCGCTTCTTCCGAAGACGAACCTGCAGATCGCTTTATCGTGTTTGCCCAGAATCACGACCAAGTGGGCTATCGCATCATGGGCGATCGCTTATCCACCCTCGTCTCTTTTGAAGCGTTAAAATTAGCGGCGGGCGCGGTATTGCTTTCTCCATTTATTCCCTTACTGTTTATGGGAGAAGAATACGGCGATCGCGCACCGTTTTGCTATTTTATCAGTCACTCCGAACCGCCATTAATTCAAGCCATTCGCCAGGAAAAAGAAGCCGAATTTAAAGCCGCTGGCTCTCCGGGAGAATTTCCCGACCCGGCAGGGTTGAAAACCTTCTACAATTGCAAGCTAAACTGGAATTTGCGTCAAGAAGAATCCCATCAACACCTGTGGAAATTTTATCAGCATTTGATTCAGCTAAGGCGCAGCATACCGGCATTAAAAAAGCTCGATAAAAATCGTCAAATGGTGGATTGGGATGAAAAAGAGCGCTGGATTGTAATTCAGCGATGGGATGGAGAGAGTCGAATTTTTCTGTTAATGAATTTTAACGAAAAAACAGTGGTTTATCCGGCGAATATGCTGGAGGGTCATTGGCAAAAGCGACTGGATTCGGCGGCGGAAAAATGGATGGGAAGCGGTTCGAGTTTACCCGAGTCTCTCGCACCCGGTGCAACCTTGACCCTCACCCCGCACAGTGTTGTGCTTTACGAACTGGCCGAATAACGGTTAGCAACAACTGGGGCGCTGGCATGCCCACAGTTGTTGTTGAGAGCGCGTTCCAGGCAAGGGGGTAAAATGGGGCAGAGCAAGGGTGAGGGCGCGATCGCGGCTACTAGGGGAATGTGAGCCAAGGGTCGAGGACAGAGGCAGTTAGCACTTTATATGAAAACCGCGATCGCGATCGGTAGACAACTCGAAGCGCGCGCGAACTATTCTTTTTTCTCGACCACCAAAGTCAAGCGAGCCACCATCGCGCCAATGGCACCCACCGCAGCAAACACGGGAAACACAGCGGTACCGAGGACCCCGCCGACGACTCCCACGGTGAGGGGAATTTCAATCAGCACGTGACCTTCTTCGTTTTTGAGAATTAGGCGACGAGTGTTTCCTTCTTGGATTAATTCTTTCACTTTTTTTACCAAGTCCTCGCCGTTGAGTTTGAACTCTTCGACCCGCACGTTAGGTTCGGCTTGAACTTCGGTTTCAACGGAAGTAACGGGTTCTTGGGGTTGACGATCTTGTGTCATTAGAAACCTCTTAAAAGTTGGGATTGTTGTTTGTTGCATTTCACCCATCGGTTCGCTCACCGAAAGGGTGAAAGCGCAAGAATGAATTGCGTCACTCCTTCCCCTTTCTCCCCGAAGCAACAGTGCAAGACTGGCATTGCGAACCGTAACCGATCGCCCGGTAACCATCCGCCGGGGAAAAATAGATGGAGTATTGCCCATATTTTAGCTAAAATCATCTCAGACCAACTGAACCGTGAAAGGAGGTGGCCTGCGTAGAGTTTCAATAAAACAGCGATCGCGCTGTGGGTGTGGAGGGTGAAATCATCAGCGGTGCGAGGTTTACCATTGAGTGTAAGCGGTTCCGTTATCCCGATCGACGGCGTTAACCGAACCGGATAAGTGAGGGGTCAAACCCTTTATCCCCCTTCGGCAAACACACCAGAGACTCCAGCTACGTTTAAGTTTGAGCAAAACTCGCACTGGGAATTTCTGACCCGATCGCGAGTCAACCCCCGAGTTTGAGTACGAAAGTTTAATCATAGTGGAGCGATTTCGGCCACCTATCCGTCCGAATGGTGCCTACTATCAAATCCCAACCCGGCGCGATCGCGCCTGTGGTGAATCTCGAATTGGATGCCCACCGGATAATTCCGCAGTTGGGGCGAGTTCCTCGAACTCAGGGGGGATCGAGGGAATTGTTGCTTACTGTGGGCGGGTTTGAGCGTAAAGCCGCCCGTAAACCCCGAAGTGCTGACCATGCATCTGGATTGAATCCGATGCGATCGCACCACAAAAGCCCTCGCACCCAGGCTAACATTCCAAAATTTTGGTATATTAACTCCATGCGGATCTGGGAGCATTTACAACAATTGTCGCGGGAAAATCGCAAGCAGTACCGATCGAGCGACTGGGCAGAACTAGCTGCGATCGCGGCTTCGGCTGTCGGTACGCTCGCGGCGGCGGTATTGCAACAGGCAGCTTATGCAGCCGCACCCTTGACCCTGGCGCTGTTTTTAAACTTTCTCCATCGCCAACGCCACACCGAACCGCCCTCCCAAGACATTCCCTTAACCATTGCCGAACTCGAGTGGCGTTTATCCCAACTCGAAGAGCAATTACAACACCTTCCGCAACCCGATCGGATTAACTTGAGCGAGGTCTACGATGAATTGGCTTCGGTCAATAAATCTTTAACCATGATCGAGGGGAAAGCTTCATTTATGGCGGCGAAAGTGTACGACCAGTTGTCGGTACAAGTGGACCGTTTGCGCGAACAAGTAGAGCGGATTTCCGAACCGTTAGACCTGACGCGAGTTGAAGCCAGAATCGCCTCGTTAAATGTGGCGGTGCAATTTTTAGCCCAGCGACCCTTGATAGACCCGCAAGAACACGAGAAACTCGCGCGCCGATTGGGGCAACTAGAAATTAATCATCAAAAAGTGGTGGTGGAGAGTTTAGAACGCTTAAACCAAGAAACTAAACACTTGCAACACCAGGATTTTCAACTAGCCAAGAAAGTGGATGCGCTGCAACAAAAATTTGCCGCGCGACCGGAAGTGGCGCAAATTTCTAAATTAAGCCGAAATGTAGGGCGATTGACCGATAGCGTCAACCAAATCCAACACACGGAAGCGATCGCCGCCCTTTATGACGAAATTGCTACCATTACCAAAGAACTGACCCGGTTGGGTCAAAATGTCGATCGCCCTCCGGACCTGTTGCAGATTCAGCAACTCCAAGAAAGGCAACAGTCTCAGATCGCGCGACTCGATCGCAAATTCACCGAAGCGATCGCCGCATTGGACAAATTAAGAATTAACAGTTAAGCCGATCTGCATTTCCAAAGCGGACACAACCTCAAACCCAGTTGCGATCGCCGTGCCTCAAGTTTTCGGCACGCCGTTGCCCCTAGACCCCCGAAGGGCAACGGCGTGCCGGGGAGGGGGAAGCGCGTTGGCGAAGCGCCTTGTCATGCCCGGAGACCCCGCAAAGGGCCGCCAACCCTCGGGAAGGGCGATCGTCCGCGCGAAGAACTTCCCTGACGTCTCGCTCCCTACAGTTACCCAATTTAATGGCTAACCCCTGAAGCGGGCGGCGGTTAAATGCCAGTAAAATTCGGCCCTAAACTGCACAACCTCCCAGGTTGGTGTTGCAATTCGCGCACCCCACAGAGACGGGCGGGAAAGTGCAGCCTCCTCGACGAAACGTTTACAGGCGGATTCCCACCCAATCGCGGCGATCGGAGCGCTTCCCTGACCCCGCCATCGGTTATCTCCAGAGGGCAACCCAGGCATTGGCCAGATTGCGGGTACCCCGCGCGCCATCGTCACGCCCCCCGCAACCACCCTCCCAATCCCACAGCCAAAAGTAGGCATGAAAAATAGCCCCCGTCGGTGCCTCCCTCCCCCCTGGCAATTTGAGCGTTGCATGCAGCGCAGAATAAGCCACTGGGAAATAAAACTCTTTAACAAAAGGCTGTTTTATGGGAAAATAGAACCGCGATATATCTTTATTTTATTAGACCGTTACAAATTAACCCATTTTAAATTACAATAAAAGATTCTACGAGAAACTGGATCGTTTAACAACCATCCCTTGTCAAAGTAAGATGACCCTAGATGTTCGTCATTAGTCAGCACCCCGCTCTAAAGAGACGGGGCTTCTAGCCCCTGACTTTAGGTAGCTGACCAGCCTAAGCCCTACGAG
>NZ_JAYFEQ010000358.1:0-608 GCF_055795085.1 Phormidium sp. CCY1219
GCGGTTATAAAGGCTCATAAAACAGCCCCACAATACGCACTAATCAAGCACCTAAATCCAGTCATAAAAGGATGGAGCAACTATTACAGCACAGTAGTATCCAAAGAAACATTCTCCAAACTTGACGATAAGATTTGGACAGCCTTGAGGGCATGGACAGCATCAAGATGTGGGAAAGCGTCCATTGATAAGCTCAGAAAGTATTACCATCATGGAGCGAATGGGAAATGGACGTTTCAAACGCAAGATGGGTTGAGATTGTTAACACACGCAGCAACTTCTATCAAGCGACACATCAAAGTCAGAGGAGATAAGTCTCCATTTGATGGAGATTGGGCTTACTGGAGTAAGAGAGGGATTAACAAGGTTGGAATACCAGCCAAGTTAGCCAGACTTGTGAAGAAACAAAAGGGTAAGTGCAATGAATGCGGCCTGTTCTTCACAGACAGTGACCTAATTGAGGTAGACCATATTAAACCTCTAGCGGCGGAGGGTAAAGATACCCATAAAAAACCGCCAAGCATTGCATCACCACTGCCACGACCGTAAAACCGCAAGAGACCTCATCATAATTGAGGAATATCAAGCGAAAATCAGCTCCCATGACA
>NZ_JAYFEQ010000359.1:0-14612 GCF_055795085.1 Phormidium sp. CCY1219
GGTCTCAACCTGCGGGCTTATGACTTCGTGTCTCAAGAGCTGCGGGCGGCGGAAGACCCCGAATTTGAAACCTTCTATACGAAGAACATTCTGCTCAACGAAGGGATCCGCGCCTGGATGGCACCGGCTGACCAGCCGCACCAAAACTTCGAATTCCCGGAAGAAGTTCTGCCACGCGGTAACGCCCTGTAGAAATTCCGATTTTAGAGTGGCGATTTTAGCCGGGGTTTCCCGCTAAACTCCGACTCTAAAATCTACCATATTCAGATATCTGTTGTCGATCGCAAAAGAGGTTGTCATTAGTGCAAACATCTTTTAATCCTTCGATGGTCATGGGCGGACGTGACCAAGAAACCAGCGGCTTTGCGTGGTGGGCGGGAAATGCCCGTCTCATCAACCTATCCGGTAAGCTGCTTGGCGCGCACGTCGCTCACGCTGGCTTGATCGTGTTCTGGGCTGGAGCGATGACCTTGTTTGAAGTCGCTCACTTCATCCCGGAAAAACCCATGTACGAGCAGGGCTTGATCCTGCTACCCCACCTCGCCACCCTCGGTTGGGGTGTCGGTCCGGGTGGTGAAGTCATCGACACCTTCCCCTACTTCGTGGTTGGTGTCCTCCACCTGATCTCTTCCGCCGTACTCGGTTTAGGCGGTATTTATCACGCGGTTCGCGGTCCAGAAACCCTGGAAGAATACTCGTCCTTCTTCGGGTATGACTGGAAAGACAAAAACAAGATGACCAACATCATCGGCTTCCACCTGATTATCCTGGGTTGCGGAGCGCTGCTGTTGGTGCTGAAAGCCATGTTCTTTGGCGGTGTCTACGATAGCTGGGCACCGGGTGGCGGTGACGTGCGGGTGATTACCAACCCGACCCTGAATCCCGCCGTCATCTTCGGCTATCTGCTGAATGCTCCCTTCGGTGGCGAAGGCTGGATCGTCGGCGTTAACAACATGGAAGATATCATCGGCGGTCACATTTGGATCGGCTTCATTTGTATTGCTGGTGGTGTCTGGCACATTCTTACCAAGCCCTTCGGCTGGGTGCGTCGCGCTTTCATCTGGTCTGGAGAAGCTTATCTCTCCTACAGCTTGGGCGCGCTGTCCCTGATGGGCTTTATTGCTGCTGCCTTTGTTTGGTTCAATAACACCGCTTATCCGAGCGAATTCTACAGTCCGACCAATGCTGAAGCTTCTCAAGCTCAAGCACTCACCTTCTTGGTTCGCGACCAACGCTTAGGTGCCAATATCGGTTCCGCTCAAGGTCCGACCGGTCTGGGTAAATACCTGATGCGCTCTCCCACTGGTGAAATTATCTTCGGTGGTGAAACCATGCGCTTCTGGGATTTCCAAGGTCCCTGGCTCGAACCCCTGCGCGGTCCGAATGGCTTGGATCTCAACAAGCTCAAAAACGACATTCAGCCCTGGCAAATTCGCCGCGCGGCTGAGTACATGACTCACGCTCCTAACGGTTCGATTAACTCCGTGGGTGGCATTATTACTGACATCAACGGCTTTAACTACGTGAACCCCCGTGCTTGGTTGGCGGCGGCTCATTTCATTCTCGGTTTCTTCTTCTTAGTCGGTCACCTGTGGCACGCAGGTCGCGCTCGCGCGGCGGCGGCTGGCTTCGAACGCGGTATCGATCGCGAAGAAGAACCGGTGCTGGCAATGAGTAACCTTGACTAATTTGCCACGGTTCGGAGGCGGAAATCTCTCAAGCTGATTTCTCCCTCCACTTCCATAAAAAACTCCTGCTTCACCGCAGGAGTTTTTTCTTTGGGAATGCAAGGGAGAAACCTGTTGACAAAAAATCGCTCGGATTTTATAATAGAAAAGTTTGTTAAAATTAACCTAAATCGGTCAGAAAACTCCAGACTCGAGACAACTATTCTGAATTGAAAATTTAAACGAAAAAAAAGCCGCTTTCCAGATAATTCTCTTATGGCCAATTCTGATTTTACCGACGAACTCGAATGGACGCCGGAAGCGAAGGCGAAGTTAAAAAATATTCCTTATTTCGTGCGATCGCAGGCGCGTCAGCGCATCGAACAACTGACGCGCGAGGCAGACCGTGACGTGGTGACTGCTGAAATTGTGGAACAGGCGCGCTTGGAATTTGGCCAGTAAAGCGATCGCTCACAGTAGCCAACGAACGAATTGCGTTCGTTGGCACTCTTCCCTGCCTACAGTTTTGAATCTACCGCTATGGATGATTCCGATTTCCACCGCGAACGGATTTCAACACAGACCGGTTATTGTTTGGGCATCAACTGCTTGCCAAATTGGGAGTAGAGTGCTGGAATCACCAATAAAGTCAAAGCCGTCGAAGTAAATAACCCCCCCAAAACCACAATCGCTAACGGTTGCAAAATCTCATTTCCGGCTCCACTCGCGATCGCCAAAGGCAACATCCCCAGTGCAGAAGTCAAGGCGGTCATCAAAATAGCATTAACCCGGTCTAGAGACCCCTTGAAAATCGCATCTTTCAGATACATTCCCCCGGCGAACTTCGTATTGTAATTATCCACCAACAACAACCCATTGCGGACGGCAACCCCAAACAGAGTAATAAACCCAATCAGGGAAGCAATTGACATCACGCCGCCACTGAAAACAATCGAGATAATCCCACCCACCAATGCCAACGGCAGATTAAGAATAATGGCGATAGTTGCCGGGATCGACTTCACGGAGAAAAATATCAACACCGCAATGGCGATCGCCGCTAAAACGCTAAACAAAACTAAATTATAAGTGGCCCGTTGCTCCGATTCAAACTGGCCGCCGTACTGAATAAAATAACCCTTTGGCAACTGCAAGTTCTGCCGAATCCGAGCTTGAATATCGCCGACGACGCTACCCAAATCACGCCCTTGTACGTTGGCCGAAACCACAATTAAGCGCGATACATCTTCCCGATTGACCACATTCGCTCCCATCCCGTAATCAACCGAGGCAACAGTATCCAAAGAGATTGTTTCCCCGGTTGGAGTTGAGAGGGGAATAGCACGAATGGCATCTAAACTATTGCGAGCATCCTCAGTTAACGCCACAACAATATCGATAAGCTGCTGGTTTTCTGGCACTTGTGACACCACCCGGCCATTCAGAGCCGTTTCCACCACCGCTGAGAGTTGTTCCATGCTTAATCCATAACTTGCTGCGGCGGCGCGATCGTATTGGATTTGCACCTGACGGATTGGCAATTGGGGTTCGAGCTGCAAATCAACAACCCCAGGAATGAGTTCGATCGCGTCGCGGACTTGTTCGCCAAGCTGGCGCAGTTGGACTAAATCCGGCCCAAAAATTTTAATCGCGATCGCGCTCCTCACCCCAGATAAAACTTCATCCATGCGGTGGGAAATAAACCCGCCAATATTAGACGCAACACCGGGCAACTTCAGAAACGACTCGCGCAGTTGTTTCACGCTAGCTTCGCGATCGTTTAAAGCAAGGTCACTGAGTTCCACATCCACATGAGCCATATTAACTCCTGCACCATCCGCGTCCCCAGGCGCGCGTCCCGCGCGGACTTGCACCCATTCGTACAGGGGATTATCTTCGAGGGAATTGTAAAGTGCCATCCCTGCCCGATTCGTCATCTCCAGAGAAACACCAGGGAATAACACCATTGAGTTGACCAAAGATTTTTCTTGGAATTCTGGTAGGAATACCCGTCCGAGAGAAGGCACGATGGCGAAAGCTGCAACTAAGGCAGCCAGTGCCACACTTAAAATGATTCGGGGCGATCGCACCGAGAAGTTGAGCAATGGACGATAGAGCCGTTGTCCCCAACGGGAAAGGAAAGTACCTTCTTGCGGCAGGGTTTGATTCGCCAGTAAAATGGCACACAGCGCCGGAGAAAGGGTCATCGCAACCAGGGTAGAAGCGGCGATCGAGAACAAATACGCCCAGCCCATCGGCGCAAAAATCCGTCCTTCCACGCCAGTCAAACTAAAAATTGGCGCAAATACGACAATAATAATCACCGTGGAAAAAATCACGGCCAATCGCACTTGCACCGAGGTGTCATACACCACTTGGAAAGGGTGTTTCGGGTTGCCCCGCGCTTGATTGCTGCATAGTCCGCGATAGCAGTTTTCCATATCCACGATCGCGTCATCCACCACCGAGCCAATAGCAACCACTAACCCGCCCAATGTCATAGTATTAATCCCCAAACCAAAGGCATTCATAAATAACAACCCAATCACTAAAGACAAGGGAATCGCGCTCAAAGCGATCGCCGCAGTGCGCCAATTCATCAAAAACAGCACCATAATCGCGGACACGATGATGATGCCTTGAACCAGAGAACCACTGACATTGCGAATGGCAGAATCAATGAAATTAGACTGGCGAAAGGTGCGGGTCACCTGAACCTCAGGAGGAAAAGTCGGCTGCAAAGACTCCATCACGGCTTCCACCGCTTTAGTGACCGTGGGGGTATCCACTTGGGGCTGTTTGGTTATCATCATCACCACAGTCGGTTCTCCGTTAAAGCTGGCATCACCGCGCTTGAGTGCGGTACCCGTTTTAACTTCCGCGACGTCTTTGAGTAAAATCGGTCGCCCATAGTCCACCTTCACCACAGATTGCTGCAAGTCTTCAATGGATGTGACCTGCCCAATCCCGCGCACCAATAACTCTTGACCCCCGCCAATCAGAAAGCCGCCGGGAGCATTGGAATTTGCACCTCTGGCTGCCTCGGTGACTTCGGTGAGGGATACATTGAGCGATCGCAGTTTTTCCGGATCCACTTGGACCTGTTCCTGACGCTCGTCACCCCCGTAAACGGTAACTTGGGTGACGCCCGGTACCGAGAGAATTTGGTTGCTGATGGTGTCATCTACCAAGCGGCGCACATCCATGAGGGAAGTTTCCCCATTGGGGTTCACCGTAAAGGCATATTGCAAAATCGTGCCCAATGGCGATGCTAACGGCGAAATTTCGGGTGGAGGAGTCCCTTCTGGAAACCGATCGCTCACCTGTTGCAGCCGTTCCGTGACCGATTGCCTTGCTTTATAAATATCGGCATCTTGGTCAAACACCACCTGCACCATCGACAGGCCCACTTTGGAGGAAGAACGCACCACATGCACTCCGGGCAAGCCATTTACCGCAGTTTCGATCGGCACGGTGATTTGGGATTCGACTTCCTCAGGAGCGAGTCCAGTCGCCTCAGTCTGAATATCCACTTGAGGCGGGGCAAATTCTGGGAATACATCCAGAGGCATCTGGGAGATGGTGATGACGCCCCACAGGCTAACGAAAATAGCACCGATAACAATCAACCAGCGATGGACGATCGCGCTTTTGAGGGTGTAATTGAGAATTGAGTTCAACATCTTAAAATTACACACCCCCTTTCTTGCGGTTGCCGATCGCGGCGATCGCCCCCACCACTAGCAAGGTTCCCCCACCAAAGGTGGCAACAGTTGCCATTGGAAAACCCGTAGAAGGTTGAGTGGATTCGCCAGACTCCAAGGCAAGATTGCCCGAGGTATCGTCGCTGTGGGCTGTGCCGCTAGAGTTTGCCTGAGCTTGGGCCTCGCCAATTTGGGAAGCGTCAATCTCATCTGTACCAGCGGCTACATCCTCAGTTTGGGAAGCGGCGATCGCATCTGTACCCGCCGCCGAATCGGCAGTTTGGGTTTTGCGCGATTCGGCATAGAGGGACAAACTCCCCTGAGTGACCAGCTTCTCCCCAACGGATAATCCCTGGGTGATTTTAATCAATTCCCCTTCGGTGGCACCGGTGGTCACTTCCACTGGCTCATAAAAATTTTCGTATTGCACAAAAACTAGCTGTTTCCCGTCTGCATCGACCAAGGCGGTGACAGGCACCATCACCGAGGAGCTACCATTTGCCGCAGAAGCGATCGGCGCGACCACAATCCCCATGATTCCATCGGTTTCGGGATTAACCGGCACTCGTTCAATACCTCCTTGTGCCTGGAATTCATCTCCATGCCCCACATGGGCCAACCCAACTGGGGGCGCAGTGACGGCTAAACCCACTGCAAGCAGACCGCTGATTATCGCAAAAGGCTTCATCATAACTCCTCACGCTGTAAAACACTCCCCAATCTGCCACAGGGCAGATGAAATTCAGGTGAAATAAGGGCGGTTTTGCTAAAATCAAGCCTGTGGTTCATTTCATGGAGCGATGCGGATTCTGCTGGTAGAAGATGAAGCGGATTTGGGACTGGCAATCAAACAAGTGTTAATCAGCGAAAAATATGTGGTGGATTGGGTGGTGGATGGTACTCAGGCATGGGACTATCTGGACAACCCGTGGACGGATTACACCGTGGCGATCGTGGATTGGCTTCTCCCGGGGCTATCCGGATTAGAGTTATGCAGGCGTCTGAGATCGCACCAGAATCCTTTACCCGTGCTGATGCTTACGGCTTTGGGTGAGCCTGAAAACCGGGTTAAAGGGCTGGATGCTGGAGCGGATGATTACTTGGTCAAACCGTTTGTGATGGACGAATTATTGGCAAGGTTGCGGGCACTTCAGAGGCGATCGCCCCAACTCCAACCCCCCACCCTCACCGTTGGGCCATTCACTCTCGATTATGGAAATAATGCCCTCTGTTTTGGGCTAGAGCAACCCGCGCAAACTATTCCTTTAACCATCAAGGAATTTCAAATCTTTGCCTACCTCATGCAAAATTGCGATCGGATTATTTCGGGGAGCAAGATTCGGGATCAACTCTGGAATTTTGAAGAAGAACCCCTGAGTAATGTGGTGGCAGCCCACATGCGGTTATTGCGCCGGAAATTAGCTAGCTATGGCTGCACTTGCCCTATCGAAACGATTCCCGGTCAGGGTTATCGATTCAACACCTCCCTGTGAACTTCCTCTGCTATGAATAGCCATCAACTCTTTCGTCGCAGTCGTGCCCGTTTAGCACTCTGGTATGCTGGTGTGATGGCGGTGATTTTGAGTCTGTCAGGATTGAGTCTGTATCGCTCCCTCATTCAGTCGAATTGGGCGGCAATGGAACGGGAAATAAAGTCGATCGCAGGCACGCTCCACGATAGTTTGGAACCCATGCTACCCACTTCTGGAAAGCCAACGGCTGTTTTGCGGCGTATTTTGCCCGAACTTTGCGTGGCTCAACAGCCTTGTAATGTCAGCCCAACGTTGATTCAACGACATACCACTGGCATTAGCGATCGCAATACTTACTATATTCGTCTGTTTAGTCACCAAGGCAAACTTCTTGCCTTTTCCCCCAATCAACCTCGCGGCATTTCTACCACTTTCAATTCTGCACCTTGGCAAACATTTCGCAGTTCCAATGGCATTCGCTATCACCAATTTACTATCATTTTACACAGTCACTATGCCAGCCATTCCGCGCAGGTTCATCGTTCTAAGTCATCTTGGGGATACTTACAAATTGGCCGGACTTTAGAAAATTTTGATGCTGAAGTCAAGCGGATGCAATGGATTTTGGCGGTCGGATTTTCTATTGCGTTAGGTTTGGTTGCTCTTTCGAGTTGGTGGCTTTCGGGATTAGCTATGCAGCCGATTTACCAATCTTATCAGCAGCAGCAACAGTTTACTGCTAATGCTGCCCATGAATTGCGATCGCCTCTCGCCAGTCTCTTAGCGACTGTAGAAGCGATTTTACGAGTGCCGCACTCGAATCAGCAGGATATTTCGACTATGCTCCAAACTGTTGAGCGACAGGGACGCCGCTTGAGCCATTTGGTTGCAGATTTACTCTTGTTAACCCGTCTCGAGCAAAATTCATCCCCAACCTCTTGTGAGTCTTGTTGCTTAAACGATATAATTAATGATTTGACCGAAGAATTTTTAGAACTGGCAACGATGGCAGAAATTCATCTGGTCAATCAACTTCCCCATGAGCATATTTATGTGTCGGGGAATGAATCCCAACTGTACCGATTGGTCTCTAACTTAATTGCTAATGCAATCCAATACACGCCGCGTGGCGGTCATGTGATGATAGATTTAACTCGCCGCGATCGCCTTGCCTGTATTGCGGTTAAAGATACGGGAATTGGCATGGATGCAAAAGAACACACCCGCATTTTTGAGCGCTTCTACCGTGTGGATAGCGATCGCTGTCGTGAAACTGGAGGCACAGGGCTTGGCTTGGCACTGGTGCAGGCGATCGCCCAGAAACATCACGCACAGCTCGAAGTCGAAAGCCACTTAGGATCCGGCAGCACTTTTACCCTAAAAATACCCGTTTCCTCCGTTACCCAAAAACTCAGCTAAAAAGACTTTTCAACCTCCTTTATTCTCTAAATCCAAGCCGCCTTGCCCACTGGTTCATAGAGGAAAAATCACCGATTTCCAATAACAGTTTATCTCCCCCCTATTCCTCACCCTTCCCGATTTAGAGCCGCTAAAATCGCCTGCTGACTCACCGTCTGGTAAATCGTCTTTAACGATTGCATCGCCGCCTTCCCCGTAGCGGCAGGTTTGAGCGGAATCGTCCCCAACAAATCCAACACCGTTTCGCTACTCGGTGCGGGTGCAATCACCACTAATCCCGACTCTAATTGCTCATTATATTTCCAAAACTTCTCCACATCAAGCGGCGGTTGCGGATATTTGCTTTTCCGAATTTCCACCGCCTCCGGTTCTGTCTCTTCCTCATTTTCCATCCCCCGAATCCGTCGGAGTGCGGCCATAATTTGCTCTTGCTCGCGACCGCGCAATTGAAACAACACAAACGGGTCTTCACTAAAGCGACGCCCGAGTAAATAATACACCGCCGCAATATGCTTGCAAGGATTCGCCTTGTCGGGACAGCTACAGCGCGAATGCACCTCATCCAACGTAAACGGAAACAACCTCACCCCATTTGCCGCAAACACTTCTTCAATATTCGTCGGCATTTCTCCCGCCAACAATTTAGCCGAAAAAATCGCCCGTTCTGCCAAGGTTTGAATCACATAATTCCAATCTTCATCCGTTAGCGGGTCTAACCAAAGCGACACTTTATAGGGTTCCGGTTCTGTCCCTTGGACCCGCGCTACTACTTTTTGTCCCGCAAACTCAATCCCGAGTACGTTGCCCTGTCGAGCATAATTTCGCCCCCGTTCCAATCGCTTCTTAAACCGATAAGAATTCAGCAGGTCGATCCACTGCTGCGCCCACCATTCTTGGTCAACTTCGCTGTTGTAAGTCATTATCGTTGATTCTGTGTTCTAAACTTATACAAAAAATGACCCCCAGAGGGTAGGGTAGGCATTGCCCACCCTACGGGGTTTCCCTCATTCCACCTGTTCATCAATCACCGCATTCCGGTCGAGTACGAGCAAGTTTCGCAGTCGATCCGTATCCAACTGGGTTAACCATTGTTCGCCGGCACCCACCACCTGTTCTGCCAATTCTTTCTTACTTTCAATTAAGTCGTGAATCTTTTCTTCCAAGGTGCCGGTGCTGACAAATTTATGCACTTGCACCTGTTGGGTTTGCCCGATGCGAAAGACGCGATCGGTGGCTTGATTTTCCACCGCCGGATTCCACCAGCGATCGAAGTGGAACACGTGATTGGCGCGGGTTAAATTCAACCCCACCCCACCGGCTTTAATCGATAAAATCATAATCGGCGGCCCTTGGGGATCGTGTTGGAAGCGATCGACCATTTCTTCCCGTTGTTTTTTGCGGGTTGCGCCATAGAAGAACAACACCTCGCGCCCGAATTTCTCTTTTAAATACGGTTGCAGGAGTTTGCCCCATTCGGAAAATTGAGTGAAAATCAAGGCGCGATCGCCTTCTGCTAACACCTCTTCTAACATCTCTTCCAACCGCTGCATTTTCCCCGAACGATGGGGATTTTCCAGGGTTTTCCGTTTCAAAAACTGTGCCGGATGGTTGCAAATTTGCTTGAGCTTTGTCAGCAGGGCTAAAATTACCCCATGTCGTTGAATCCCTTCTGAAGACTCAATGTCTGCCCAAGCTTCATCCACTAATTTCTGATAGAGCTTTGCCTGTTCCAAAGACAACCCGCAAAATTCTACCATTTCTTGTTTCTCGGGCAAGTCTTGGATAATATCCTTGTCACTTTTGAGCCGACGCAGGATAAAGGGGCGCACCAGCGATCGCAAGGTTTCCAAGGAATCCTTATCCCCATATCGTTCGATAGGGGTAGCAAATCGGCGCTGAAAAAATTCCCGCGCCCCCAAATATCCCGGATTGAGAAAATCCATAATCGACCACAATTCTTGCAGTCGATTTTCCACCGGGGTTCCGGTTAACGCAATGCGAAACGGCTGATTTTTCTCATCAATCAATTGGCGCACCGCTTTCGACTGCTTCGCTTGGGGATTCTTAATATTCTGCGCTTCATCTACCACAATCCCCGCCCAATTTACGCTGTTGAGGTCTTTTGCATCGCGGTACACTAGGGCATAACTGGTAATCACCAAGTGTTTCTTTCTCACCCCGGTGGCGAATTTTTTCCCTTTGAGACGTTTGTCCCCGTGATGCACCATCACTTTCAGTTTGGAACCAAATTTGTTTACTTCCCGTTCCCAGTTTCCCAATACGGAGGTGGGACAAATCAATAACACGGGATTGTCTAAGGCTTCTTGTTCTTGCAAGTGGAGCAAAAAGGCGATGGTTTGGATGGTGTTGTGGCACAGAATGTGATTGGCGACAAAATTGTGCCGATCGCTGACTTCAAAATCGTACACCCACCCGCAATAGTCAATCTCTTCGATGTTGGCGATCGGGCAATACAATACCTCGCGATCGCACAATTCTGGCAGATTTGCTTGAGTTTCTCCCAACTGTTTAACCTCCCCGGTGGGCGTCTTCCATTGCGAGGGCGGAATCGGACAATCTTCTCCTTGACCTTTCCCCATCACAAGCGATTCGCTTCCCACCGCCACGGGTTCTAAATTGGGCCGAGAAACCGTTTCGGAAGTTTTCCCATCCACGGAATTGGGCATCTCCAACTCATCTAGGGGCAATGGTGTTTCTTCTCCTGCAGGTGCAACCCTATCGGCGGCGGAAATATGTTCTGCATGGGAATTGCTGAGGCGATCGCACAGTTCTTCTAGTTTCCCCTGTTTCTCTGGATGGCTAAATCCAATCTCTTCGCCAAATTTTCCCGCGCTGCTTCCCGCCAGAATGCCGATATAATCCCGGCGGAAAATGCCACTTCCATCATTGGTAGATTGTTCTGGGGATGCGATATGCAGCCAAATCCCCAATCGTCGCAATAATGCAGAGAGTTGCTGGATGATTTGGAAAGAAGCGGTGGTTATTTCAATCCGGTGCTGCATCGGTAAAATTACTGTTTCTGCTGCATCGAAATAATGCTGTAGAAACAGCCGCACGCTCTCTCCATCTGCCTGCATGATAAACGAGGGAATGGATTTTTCCGCCGATAAATTCCCCCATCGATAGTCTTTGGATGCCAAAAACTCTTGATAGGAAGGACTGGTAAAGCGCAGGCGAGAAACTGAGTTAGAATCGGTGACAATTGTGGGACTATCGATATCCAGGTTATGGCGTTGAGCCAAGCGTTGCAGGGTTTGGACTAAATCTTCCATCCGTTGTGAGTAGGAAGGAGAAATTGTTACCATTGCATCGTGGTTTTCTTCATAACCGACGGCGAGTTGCCATGCGAAAAACTTGACTAAATCCGGGTCTTCGGGTTGTCCGTGCCAGAGTAATTTGACGGGGATGCCGATGCGATCGCCAATTTGAAACTCGGTGCTCCAGCCCTGGGAAGTCAGCAGTTGATGACGGCGAGTAATGGTGATGCTGCTGCCATCTTCTAGGGTGACTTTTCGCAATTTTTCGGCCACCTGTTGCCGATAGAGTCGCTTAATCCTTGATTGTACTATTTTATGGGTTTGATTGTCAATCGAATTCACCCACAATGATGCGATAGGTTCCGCCCAAAATCCTTCGCCATCGAAGTGAGGGGGTTCGGCATAAGTTTCCCAGATTTCTTCGGCTTTTTGCAAGCAGCCATTGACGGCAATTAGGGAGTCGGGAGCCAAGCATTTACCCAGACCCATATCGTCGGCCAAACAAGCGCCTAAACCCCAGCGTTCTAGGAAGGAAAGCCAACTGACACCTCGGGCTTGGTAGGGGCGCAATTCGCCGTTAAAGTGGGTGGGTTTTTCCAGTTCTGCGAGCGATCGCTTCTGGTTTAAAGTATTGAGCAATTCTTCGAGTTGTCCCCCGGCTTCAAACTTGACCACGGGCAATTTTTCCATCGCCTGGGTGTCTCCAGTGGCCAACCGGAGTGCATCTTCTAACGTGAGAGACATCTGGTTTTTGCGGGATTTAAAAAATTCCTGGGCGGCGCGGATATCTTGCTCTCGCAGTTCGACCCATTCGCCATCGATTTCGACTAAGGGAGATTTTAATGCGACTAGGCGATCGAATTCTTTTTTGGAGATTCTTTTTCCGCCGATAGTCAGTTCCCATTTAAAATCGAGCAGATTGTGCAATCCCAAACCTCCTCGCGGACCGCCGGGAGTTTCGGCGCGAATGCTCAATCCCAGACGACTGGCAATTCCTTCTTTGGGAGAGAGACTTTCGGGCAATACTACGCCCAAGCCACTATCTTCAAATCGCCAAGCCACGGATTTGATAAATTCGTAGGCTTGCATCGGTTGGAGGGCGCAATATTGCGGGCGTTGGGTATCGAGACTTTCTTCGATGGGAGGAAACAAGCGAGATGCCAAACCCAACCCGCTGAGCAAGGTTTCCTGGGGACGTTCGATGCGCCGCCCTTGATACACAAATTGTTCTACCGGATTGTTCCAGATAGTTTTGGCATCTAGCAAACAGTAAACATCGTCTACGGCTTGTAAAAAGTATTGCAAGGTCCAGCGATTATCGCCATATTGGGGGGGAACCAGTTCGAAGCAGGCGCGAAACTGTTGTTGTCCGGCTAAATGATGATGAACCGGGGCGGTCCAACTGTCCAAGGCGGATTCGATTTTGCCGATCGCCTTGGCTTCTGCGTGGAGGGTGGCATCATCGGAGACCAAGGCGTGCAGCCATTCGCGCACGGGAGTAGCTAAATTCGGCACAGAATCGTCACTGATTGCCATGCGAACCCGGGCGTCGATGGTGTGACTGAGGAACGATCGCAGGAGGGGTTGGGGGTCTGGGGGTAAATTGACGGCGAGGGCATCGCCGAGGTTAGGAGGCTGATAGGTGCGACATACCAGCGGCATTTGTTTGCTAAAGTGATTGATGCGCTGGCGATCGGTGTCGCTGTCGAGGAGAGGTTGCCAAGTGGCGATCGCGCCTCCTTCTAATTGATGTTCCAGTTTGGGTAAAAACTTGCAGCGCGCTTGCAGATCCAGACTCCAGCGGGCGACATGGGACCAAAATCGCAAGGGTGCGCCGATAAACGCCTCGCCGACGATCGCCTCTCCGAGGGGCAAAGCGGATAAAAACTCCATTGCTTCTTGGGGTGTGAGGCACAGTCCCTCGATTGTCCAGGGATAGAGATACCGGGGAGTCTCCGATGCGGGGAAGGCGGAATGCAGGGGAACGGGCAGGTCGCTTTCCGGGGGCAAATAGGTGGGCATAGCGATCGCCAGGGTTTGCCAGCGATCGAACCCGGGGGTATTTTCGCTTGCCTTTCCTTTTCTCCCTTTTCTGCCTTTTGTCTTTTTGGGGATCGCATCCGGGGGCAAGGTCCAATGCAGGCGACATAAGGCTTCTAGGGATTGCAGAAAGTCGATTAATTCTGCTTGGGTCATCGCCAAGGGATGGGCGGGTACGGTTTCGAGGTCGGCGGATTCTTCCTCGGTCATCCTGCGCCAAGTTTCTCCCCAAATCCACAAATAATCCCCCGGATTTTCCAGTTGGTTTACATCTTCCCTGCGTACCCAACTCCCGTGTAAAATTGCCATTTTTGTTTACGCTCCTCCAATCACTTTTATTGTCAGTAAATCCCGAAATAAAATTTATTATTTTTCAGGGTTTAGGGTGTGCTTTGCTGATTCAACATCAATAAAATTTAATAAATTTTATTATAAGGTCGCCCGCGAGTAAATTTTTCTCTAGGAAATTGCGGAAAAGGAAAGTGAAGGGAGAACGAAGCAGTTGCGGGGGCGAGGTCGGGCTGAGGGGAAAAGTTGAGGCTAGCCGTTGTGACAATTTAGGCGCGGCATTTAAAGCAAAATTGTGTTGTGCCAGGGTGGAGAGGAAAGTGGGCAAAATTGTAGCGCTTTCTCGTCAGAGCTGGTCAAGGAAATTCCCGGCGTCGAGACGGTGGGAATCAATAGATTTATCCTATAGAACACCAAGAGGATGCTGAAGGATTGGCGATCGCTGCACCCCGGGATTGTTCGGGGTAGGGGGTGGGAGTCCCACAGGATGGGGCGGTACGGTGGGATTCGCGAACAAGCTGTGCCACAGTTGAAGCGCGAAGCAAGCCCATCGGGGGTGGTTTGCCAAGGAAATAAACCGCAAGGATTCCCGGTTAAACTAAGCAATTCCGTCACCAGAACTACTCGTCTTCAGAACCGGACTTGAGATTTTCACCTCATCCGGGGACTCAACAATTTGGCCTTTGTCATAGGTACCGAGGCTACCATCACTGGCAGTCTTGACATCGTGGCAATGTCTATGGA